>CAZCTE010000243.1:0-2476 GCA_964501395.1 uncultured Atopobium sp. | reverse complement strand
CCACCGACGACCTCACGCGCACCTTCCGTGAGGCCTTCTACATCGCCTCCACCGGCCGCCCGGGCCCCGTGCTCATAGACATCCCGAGCGACCTCTCCGGCTCCGAGATGGTCTTCCACTACCCGGACAGCGTGAGCATCCCCAGCTACCGCCCCACCTACCGCGGCAACGCCAAGCAGGTCCGCCAGGCAGCGAACCTCATCGCCACGGCCAAGCGGCCCCTCATCATGGCGGGCGGCGGCATCGTCTCCTCCCACGCCTGCCGGGAGCTCGTCCAGCTCGCCGAGCGCATGCAGATCCCCGTGGTCACCACCCTCATGGGCAAGGCGGCCATCCCCTGCTCCAACCCGCTCAACCTGGGCCCCGTGGGCATGCACGGCTCCAAGTACGCCAACATGGCCGTCACCGAGTCCGACCTCATCGTCGCCTGCGGCGCGCGCTTCTCGGACCGCGTGACCGGCAAGGTCTCCGAGTTCGCGCCGCACGCCAAGATCGTCCACATCGACATCGACCCGGCCGAGATCGGCAAGATCATCCAGGCGGACGTGCCCATCGTGGGCGACGTCAAGGTGGTGCTCGCCTCCATCAACGAGCGCCTGGAGAAGATGGGCGCCGCCCCCGCCTGCGAGGCCTGGCGCGACGAGGTCTTTGAGTGGCGCGAGCGCTGGCCCTTCTACACCTCCGACTTTGCCGACTACCCCGACAAGATCGCGCCGGAGGTGATCCTGGAGCGCCTCTCCGACAAGCTCGACCCGCACGCCTCGATCGTGACCACCGAGGTGGGCCAGCACCAGATGTGGGCCCTCCAGAACATCCACCGCGAGCACGCGCGCACCTTCATCTCCTCGGGCGGCCTCGGCACCATGGGCTTTGGCTTCCCGGCGGCCATCGGCGCCAAGATCGGCTGCCCGGACGAGCAGGTGGTCTGCATCGCCGGCGACGGCTCCTTCCAGATGAACAGCCAGGAGATGGCCACCGCAAAGATCAACGGCGTGGACGTCAAGGTGCTCATCATCGACAACCGCGCCCTGGGCATGGTGCACCAGTGGCAGCACCTCTTCTACCACGACCGCTACTCGTTCACCGAGCTCGCCGACAACCCCGACTTCGTGAAGCTCGCCGAGGCCTACGGCTGGCAGACCGCGCGGATCACGCACCCCGACGAGATCGACGCCGCGCTCGACGCCATGCTCGCCTCCGACGGCCCGTACCTCCTCGACGTGGTGATTCCGGCCGAGCAGACCGTCTACCCCATGGTCGCCCCCGGCGCGCCCATCGACGACATCATCGGCGCCCTCGACGTGACCCTCGGCGGCGTCCGCGTGACCGAGAAGGGCTTCGGCGACGGCGGCCGCCCGCACGCGCCGTCCGTCCGCACGCCCGCGCCGCTCCACGAAGGAGTTGATGAGTGATGAACTACCTGCTCTCCGTGCTCGTCGAGAACAAGCCGGGCGTGCTCTCCCGCGTCACGGGCCTCATCAGCCGCCG
Organism: uncultured Atopobium sp.; assembly: GCA_964501395.1. Taxonomy (GTDB): domain Bacteria; phylum Actinomycetota; class Coriobacteriia; order Coriobacteriales; family Atopobiaceae; genus Thermophilibacter. The sequence continues at coordinate 988 of CAZCTE010000243.1, read as the reverse complement.
CGGCTTCAACATCGAGTCGCTCACCGTGGCCCCCTCCGAGGACGAGAACCTCTCCCGCATGACCATCATCGTGGAGGCGGACGAGGTGGGCTTCGAGCAGATCACCAAGCAGCTGCACAAGCTCGTCTCGGTCTACAAGATCTCCGACCTCACCTACGAGGAGGCCGTCGAGCGCGAGCTCGTGCTCTTCAAGGTGCAGGCCGCCCCCGAGCGCCGGCACGAGATCATAGAGATCTGCAACGTCTTCCGCGCCAAGGTGGTGGACGTGGGCAGGAACTCCCTCACGATCGAGGCCACCGGCACCGTGAGCAAGCTCAAGGCCATGGAGGACCTCTTCCGCGGCTACGGCGTCAAGCAGCTCACGCGCACGGGCAAGATCGCGATGATCCGCGGCGCCCACGAGCAGTAGCGCGGCGGGCGCGGGGCTTCTCGGCGAGGCGCCCCGCGCCACCGGCGCCTCGCGCTTGACGCGGCCCGCACCACCGGCACCGCCCCGCGCCACCCAACACAGGCACCACCCGCCGTCCCTCTCGGCGGATGAGCATACCAACACACGGCAGGACCCAACGGCAAGACTAAGGAGAAGAACATGGCCGTCACCATCTACTACGAGAACGACGTCAACCCCGACGTCATCCTGGGCAAGAAGGTCGCCATCATCGGCTACGGCTCCCAGGGCCACGCCCACGCGCTCAACCTCATGGACTCCGGCGTGGACGTGCGCGTGGGCCTGCGCGAGGGCTCCTCGAGCGCCGAGAAGGCCCGCGAGGCCGGCCTCAAGGTCATGAGCATGGACGACGCGGCGGAGGAGGCCGACGTCATCATGATGCTCGTCCCCGACGAGACCCAGGCCAAGGTCTACGAGGAGCACGTCAAGGACCACCTCAAGGCCGGCGACACCCTCGCCTTCGCGCACGGCTTCAACATCCACTACGGCTACATCAAGGCCCCCGAGGACGTCAACGTCATCATGTGCGCGCCCAAGGGC
>CAZCTE010000242.1:0-2477 GCA_964501395.1 uncultured Atopobium sp. | reverse complement strand
CCTGCACCGCCGCTCACCGGGGCGAATGTTACGTTTGGCGAACGTGCGATACGCCTTTGTAACACTCCCTTGCAACGTCCCGCGATTGTAGAGGAAGATAGGACTGGCTAACTTTAAGTTTGGCAACCAAACAAAAAGTTGGGTCGCACAGCGCGGACGTGGTTCCGAAAGATCGCGCGACACGGACGCGCCGCGCCGCGGGACGGATGCGGAGCGAGGGTCGCGCCGCATGACGTGTGACTCGCGCCGGTACGGCGAGAACCGCAGGCAAAGGGGGAAGCGTGGGCGAGCAGGGCGAAAGGGCCGGAGTGGGCGAGCAGGGCGAAAGGGCCACCAAGGCCGAGAAGATCCAGTGGGTCGTCAACACCATGCCCAAGAGCGACGACGCGCACCTGGGCATCATGTCGCTCGAGAGCGTCGCGGCGGCCCGGAGCTTCCACCAGAGCTTCCCGCAGTACGACGTCACGCCGCTCGCCAAGCTCGACGCCCTGGCGCAGGACCTGGGCCTTGCCAACCTCGCCGTCAAGGACGAGTCCTATCGCTTTGGCCTCAACGCCTTCAAGGTGCTCGGCGGCTCCTTCGCCATGGCGAGCTACATCGCGCAGCAGACCGGCCGGCCCGTCTCGGACATGACCTACGACTACCTCACGAGCGACGAGCTGGCCCGCGACTTCGGCCAGGCCACGTTCTTCACCGCCACGGACGGCAACCACGGCCGCGGCGTCGCCTGGGCCGCCAACAAGCTGGGCCAGCGCGCCGTCGTGCACATGCCCAAGGGCAGCGTCAAGAGCCGCTTTGACAACATCGCCGCCGAGGGCGCCCAGGTCACCATCGAGGACGTCAACTACGACGAGTGCGTGCGCATGGCCGCGGCCGAGGCGGCCCAGACCCCCAACGGCGTCGTGGTGCAGGACACCGCCTGGGAGGGCTACGAGGAGATCCCGTCCTGGATCATGCAGGGCTACGGCACCATGGCCTCCGAGGCGGCCGAGCAGCTCGCGGCGGCTGGCGTCGCGCGCCCCACGCACGTCTTCGTGCAGGCGGGCGTGGGCAGCCTGGCCGGCGCGGTGGTGGGCTACTTCGCCAACCTCTTCCCGGACGACCCGCCCACCTTCGCGGTGCTGGAGGCGGACACGGCGGCCTGCCTCTACAAGGGGGCCGTGGCCGGCGACGGCGAGCCGCGCATCGTGGACGGCGACATGCCCACGATCATGGCGGGCCTGGCCTGCGGCGAGCCCAACACGCTGGGCTGGGACATCCTGCGCAACCACGTGAGCGTGTTCGTGAGCTGCCCCAACTGGGTGGCCGCCAAGGGCATGCGCGTGCTCGGCGCCCCCCGCGCGGGCGACCCGCGCGTCATCTCGGGCGAGTCCGGCGCCGTGGGCGCGGGCCTCATCACCACGATCATGGAGTCCGAGGAGTACGCGGGCCTCCGCGAGGCGCTGGGCCTGGACGAGCAGAGCTCGGTGCTCCTGTTCTCCACCGAGGGGGACACCGACCCGGAGAACTACCGCAGGGTGGTCTGGGACGGCGCGTACCCCGCCGAATAGGACTACGGGGCCTGGGCCGGGGGCGGCCCGCCGGGAACCCCGCCGTGTAGGACATCAGCAGCAAACACCCACCAGAAGAGGAGACGAGACATGGCCAAGGAACTGAACGTCGACCAGATCAAGGACGCCGCGGCCGCCTACGGCCCGGACATGACCGCGTTTCTCCGCGCGATGATCTCTCACCCCTCGGAGTCCTGCGAGGAGGGCGAGGTCGTCGCCTGCATCAAGGCGGAGATGGAGAAGCTCGGCTTCGACGAGGTGGAGGTCGACGGCCTGGGCAACGTCATCGGCTGGATGGGCGAGGGCGACAAGATCATCGCCATAGACTCGCACGTGGACACCGTGGGCATAGGGAACCGTGACAACTGGGAGGCCGACCCCTACGAGGGCTACGAGACCGAGGACCTCATCTACGGCCGCGGCGGCTCCGACCAGGAGGGCGGCCTCGCCAGCGCAACCTACGCCGCCAAGATCATGAAGGACTTGGACCTCATCCCCGAGGGCTACCGGCTCATGGTCGTGGGCTCCGTCCAGGAGGAGGACTGCGACGGCATGTGCTGGCAGTACATCGTCAACCACGACTTCGACGGCCCCGAGGACGCGCGCGAGAAGATCGCGTTCGTGATCTCCACCGAGCCCACCGACGGCGGCGTCTACCGCGGCCACCGCGGCCGCATGGAGATCCGCGTGGACGTGCACGGCGTCTCCTGCCACGGCTCGGCCCCCGAGCGAGGCGACAACGCCATCTACAAGATGGCCGACATCATCTCCGACGTCCGCGCCCTCAACAACAACGGCTGTGACGAGTCCACCCAGATCAAGGGCCTCGTCAAGATGCTCGACCCACGCTACAACCCCGAGCACTACGAGGACGCGCGCTTCCTCGGACGCGGCACCTGCACCGTCTCGCAGGTCTTCTACACGAGC
>CAZCTE010000241.1:0-2487 GCA_964501395.1 uncultured Atopobium sp. | reverse complement strand
CGCACCCCTCGGGCCTCATGGGCGAGGACCCCAAGGGCATCCCCAACAACCTCGTGCCCTACGTCGCGCAGACCGCCATCGGCAAGCGCGACGCCGTGCACGTCTTTGGCAACGACTACGACACCCCCGACGGCACCGGCGTGCGCGACTACATCCACGTCTGCGACCTCGCCTCCGGACACGCCGCGGCCCTCGCCTGGATGAACGGCCGCTCCGGCGTGGAGGTCTTCAACCTCGGCACCGGGCGCGGCACCTCGGTGCTGGAGATCATCCAGGCCTTCTCAGAGGCCTGCGGGCACGAGGTCCCCTACGTGGTGGACCCGCGCCGCCCCGGTGACGTCACCGCCAACTACGCGGACTGCTCCAAGGCAAGGCGCGAGATGGGCTGGGAGGCCCAGTACGACATCCACGACATGTGCCGCGACTCCTGGAACTGGCAGTCCAAGAACCCCAACGGCTACGAGGGCTAGGCGAGACGGACCATGGCAGAGCCCTTCGTCACCTACCTGAGCGAGCGCCTTCCGCTCGTGGAGCGCGCGCTCGAGGACGCCGTCGACCGGCCCCTGACGGATTCCCCCGTCGCCACCGACCTCGACCGCTACCTCTACCACCCGCTCGCGCGCTTCACCGCGAGCGGCGGCAAGCGCGTGCGACCCGCCCTCGTGCTTCTCGGCACCGAGACCGTGGGCGGCAGGGCCGAGGAGGCGCTCTCTGCGGCCGTGGCCGTGGAGCTCTTCCAGAGCGCGGCGCTCATCCACGACGACATCGCGGACGAGAGCGAGCTGCGCCGCGGCGAGCCCTGCCTGCATCGCACCGTGGGCACGGGGCTGGCGACAAACGCCGGCGACCTCGCGCTCACCCAGGTCTTTGAGACCGTGCTCGCGGACGACGCCCTTCCCGCGGAACGCAAGGTCCGCGTCCTCTCCGAGCTCGTGCGCATGGAGCGGCACACCCTCGAGGGCCAGGCGCTCGACCTCGGCTGGGTGCATGACGGGCGCTGGGACGTGAGCCCGGACGACTACCTCTACATGGTCACGAGCAAGACCGCCTGGTACACCGTGGCCAGCCCGCTCTGCCTGGGCGCGCTCGTGGGCGGCGGCTCAAACGAGGCCGCGCAGGGGCTTCTTGACCTGGGCATCTCGGCGGGCATCGCCTTCCAGCTCCAGGACGACCTGCTCAACCTGGTGGGGGACGCCGCGGCGCAGGGCAAGGACTTCCGCTCTGACGTCACCGAGGGCAAGCGCACGCTCGCCGTGGTCTGGGCGCTCGGGCACCTCGACGCCGAGGGGCGCGCGGAGCTCGTGGGCCTTCTGGGCAAGAAAACGACGGACCCCGATGAGCTTGACCGCGCCGTGGGCCTCATCGAGGCGGGCGGCGGCATCGAGAGGTGCCGTGAGCTCGCGCGCTCCCAGGCGGACGCGGCCAAGCTCAAGGCCGCCGAGCTCGCCGATGCGGGTCACATCAGCGTTGAGGCGCGCGACCTGCTAACCTCAATGGCGGACTATTTTGTCGAGCGCGCCGGCTAAGGCCCCGCTCGTTTCATAGGGAGAGACCATGGAATCCATTCGCGAGGGGGCGTCAGGCAGCGCCGTCGAGGACATCCAGGAGCGCCTGCGCTCGCTCGGCTATGAGATTGACGGGAGGGAGTGCTCGGAACGGTCCTTCGGGCGGTCCACCGCCACCGCGGTGGCGCGCTTTCGCCTGGACAACGGCCTCCAGCTCGGCGAGGAGATTGACACCCCCACGTGGATGGCCCTCGTGGACGAGTGCTACCAGCTCGGCGACAGGACCCTCTACCTGCGCCTGCCCAACTACCACGGCAACGACGTGCGGCAGCTCCAGGAGCGCCTCAACATCCTCGGCTTCTCCTGCGGCGAGCCCGACGGCATCTACGGCGTGCACACCGAGGCCGCGGTCAAGCTCTTCCAGGAGAGCATCGGCGTCCTCGCGGACGGCATGGCCTTCCCCGACACCTTTGATGCGATCGAGCGCCTGCGGCACGTCTGGGCCGGCAAGCCCGCGGCGGGCCCCCACCCCATGGGCGGCATGGGCTTCGCGCGGGCCGCGAGCGTCCTCGAGGGCGCGGACATCTCCATCACCGCGGACGACCCCATCTCCCGCAACATCGCCGGGCGCCTGTGGAACCTCGCCCACGCCACCGTGGACGACTGCGGGCTCGAGCTCGTGGACAGCCCCGACGACGCGACCACCGGCACGCTCATAGAGATCTCGACGCGCCCCCTCCCGGAGAACGTGGCGTCCGGCCTGGGCAACGTCACGCTCGAGGACTTTGACACCCTGTCGCTGCGCCTGCGCACCGCCATCCAGAGCTCCGCCGCCGTCCCGCCCGCCGTGCGCATCGAGGTCCCCGTGGGAACGGGCACCTTCACCATGGGGGACGCCCAGACCTACGCGGTGCTCCTCCTCGACGCCATCTGCGCCGCGTTCGAGGGGCTGGGGCGGTAAGGGTCACGCTCCCTTACAGCG
>CAZCTE010000240.1:0-2491 GCA_964501395.1 uncultured Atopobium sp. | reverse complement strand
CCGCGAAAGACCTGCACGTCGAGCGAAGGGATGCCATGTCCGAGAACGCCAGCGGCAACGAGTCGCTTGCACGGCGCCTGCGCGCCATCGTCGGCGAGAAGAACGTGCTCGAGAGCGAGCCCATGAGCGAGCACACCACCTTCGAGGTGGGCGGCCCGGCCGACCTCTACGTGATCCCCGGGGATTTCCATCAGGTGCGCGACGTCCTGCTCGCCTGCGACGAGGCCGGCGTCGAGCGCTTTGTCCTGGGGCGCGGCTCCGACCTGCTGGTGTCCGATGCGGGCTACCGCGGCGTCATCGTGGCGGTGGCGGACGGCCTGCGGGGCGTCTCCACGGACGGCACGCGGATGACCTGCGAGGCGGGCGTGGACCTGCGCGAGGCCTCCAAGCGGGCCTGCGAGCTGGGGCTCACCGGGCTCGAGTTTGCCTGTGGGATCCCGGGCTCCGTCGGCGGGGCCTGCTTCATGAACGCCGGGGCCTACGGCGGCTGCGTCGCGGACGTGCTCGCGTGCGTGCGCGTGGTGACCCCGGAGGGCTCCTTCGAGACGATCGACGTCGCCGACCTCGACCTAGGCTACCGGCACAGCCGCGTTGCCGAGGAGGGGCTCGTGGTGCTGTCCGCTACCTTTGACCTCGACAGGGGAGATCCCGAGACGATTCGCGCGACCATGGACGACCTCACGCGGCAGCGCGAGGAGAAGCAGCCGCTCGACCTGCCGAGCGCCGGCTCCACGTTCAAGCGTCCCGAGGGCTACTTCGCCGGCAAGCTCATCATGGACGCGGGGCTACGGGGCTTCCGCGTGGGCGGCGCCGAGGTCTCCACCAAGCATGCGGGCTTCGTGGTCAACGTGGGCGGCGCCACCGCGGCGGACGTTCACGCGGTCATTGAGCACGTGCGGGATGAGGTCGAGCGCCAGTTTGGCGTCCGTCTCGAGCCTGAGGTGCGCTTCCTGGGGTAGGGGAGTGCCCGCGCCCGGCCTCGGCCTTGGTCCCGGCGCCCTTCTCGGTTGGAACAGCCCTCTCGGCCCGGGGCCCATCTCGGCCGGGCCGATCTTCTTGTCCCGCGGTCCGCTTGCCCTCCTCAACACCTGCACAGTCCTTCTCGTCCTGAGGCCCTTCTCGGCACCGTTGCCTTCTCGCCCTGCGAATTCTCCCGCCTGCCCCTTGGCAAACCTCGCACCACTCAGCGGAACCTCTCAGGTAGTCTCCTTACAAACACTAATACATTAAGATATACTGCGAAAGCACGAAGTAATTTCGTATAGTTCGTACTATCTGATAGGTTTTGTGGCGGTCGTCGCCCGGGCGAAATCGGGCTGTCGTCCGCGCGGCGTCGAAGAGGTTGCGAGGAGGTCGGCGTGTATGCCTTTGTGAGCCACGAGTCGGCGTGTGAGGCGCTGCGGGCCCTCTCCAGCGAGGGCGCCGGGCTCGAGCGCGTTGCGAGGTGGCCGGAGACGCCCCAGCATCTTCCGCCGGCCGGTGAGTGCGTGTCGGGCCAGAGGGCCTTCAAGAGGGCGGGGGTCGGCGAGGCCCTGGCCTGGTTGGGCGTGACCTCTCGCCCCGTCGACCTGCTGGTGCCCGCGGACGGGACGCGCAGCAACGGCGAGCGTGCGCGCTTTCACGTGTGGGGCGGGACTCTGCCCGCGAGGTCGATGCTCCGCGTCGGGGACGGCCTGTTCGTTTGCGGTCCCGAGCTCGTTCTCGTGCAGCTCTGCTCGTCTCAGAGCAAGCTCGACCCGCTTCTGGATGCGCATGTGCGGGCGGCGAGGGCGGAGCGGGACGTGGTCTCTTCCAGCGGGTCGAACGAGAAGGGCGTGCTGGACCATCCGCTGGATTGGGAGCGCCTGCGCAGGCTCGTGGTTGCGACGGCCGTTGCGTGCGAGTTCTCCGGAAGCTATCGGCTCGGTTGCGGCGGTAGACCCACGCTGTTCCATGCGCCCGTCCTCATGAGCGCGGAGAGCCTGGAGCAGGCCATCGCGTCGCTGGGCACCACTCAGGGAACGAGGCGCGCTCGGCGGGTGCTCGACCTCATGCTTGAGAACTCGGCGTCCCCCATGGAGACGGCCCTTGCGCTCATGCTCGCGCTGCCGCCCGATATGGGTGGCTTTGGGCTTGAGAAACCGCAGCTCAACTGCACGATTGACGTGTCCCGGCATGAGGGGGCGCTGTCCGACCGCGCCGTTGTGACGCCCGACCTGCTCTGGGCGGAACAAAAGGTCGCGCTCGAATACGACAGCCATGAGTTCCACGGCTCTCGCGGGAGGGGCCGCGCCCTCGCGGACGCCGTCCGTTCGAACGTGCTGACGGCGCTGGGCTACCGCGTGTTCCGGGCGACCACGCAGACCGTTCGGAGCCTTCCCGAGCTCTCGCTGCTGGCGCGGCAGGTCGCCCACGCTCTGGGAGAGGAGCTGGCGGAGGCGACGCCGCTGCAGGAGCTCCGCAGGCGGAGGCTCTTCATGCTGCTCATGCCGGCCGTGAGAAGGTGACGGCC
>CAZCTE010000239.1:0-2506 GCA_964501395.1 uncultured Atopobium sp. | reverse complement strand
GCCGCTCGCCCCCAAGAACCTACCGCCCACCGCCCGCCGGAATTCCTCACAACATGTTCGAACAAGTCCCCGTATACTCTGCCTCGTACAGCCTGTACGAACAAGTTAGCCAGGACCGCGAGGCGCCGCGCGGGAACGGCCGACTTTCGTGGAAACGTGCATGTTGCGGCGCGGGCGGCGGTGCGCACCTCTCGCCCCCGCGCCCCAAACGAGAGGGGATTACCTGCCATGATGCAGAAGATCCAAAAGTTCGGAGGGGCCATGTTCACGCCCGTCCTGCTGTTCGCCTTCGCGGGCGTGATGGTGGGCCTGGGGACGCTCTTCACGACCGACGTCATCTTTGGCTCCCTCGCCGCCGAGGGGACGCTGTGGTACAACTGCTGGAACGTGGTGCTGCAGGGCGGCTGGACGGTCTTCAACCAGCTCCCGATCCTGTTTGCGGTGTCGCTGCCCATTGGCCTGGCCAGCAAGCAGAACGGGCGCTGCTGCATGGAGGCGCTCGTCGGCTACCTGACCTTCCAGTACTTCATGAACACGATCCTCACCCAGTGGGGCGGCTCGTTCGGCGTGGACATGTCGCTCGAGGCCGGCTCCGACTCGGGCCTCGCGGAGATCTGCGGCATCAAGACGCTCGACATGGGCATGATCGGCGCGCTGTTGATCTCGGGCATCGTCATCGCCATCCACAACCGGTTCTTTGACACCGAGCTGCCCGAGTGGCTCGGCGTGTTCAACGGCTCCGTCTTCGTGTACGTCATCAGCTTCTTCGTGCTCATCCCGGTCGCCGTGGTCTGCTGCCTTGTGTGGCCGCACGTGCAGGACGGCATCAGCGCCCTGCAGGGCTTCCTGCTCTCCACCGACGCCATCGGCGTGTGGGTCTTCGCCCTGCTCGAGCGCCTGCTCATCCCGTTCGGCCTGCACCACCTGCTCTACTCGCCGCTCTACTACGACAACATCGTGGTCAGCGGCGGCATCTACACGGCCTTTGCCAACGCGCTGCCCGAGATCGCCGCGTCCACCGAGTCCCTGGCCGAGCTGGCGCCGTACGCGCGCTTCACCTGCACCGGCTGGTCCAAGATCTTCGGCTGCACCGGCATCGCGCTCGCGTTCTACTCCACGGCCAAGCCCGGCCGTCGCAAGGAGCTCCTGGGCCTGCTCGTCCCCATCACGCTGACCGCCATCCTCTGCGGCGTGACCGAGCCCATCGAGTACACCTTCCTGTTCATCGCGCCGCCGCTCTTTGCCGTGCACGCCGTGCTCGCCGCGTGCCTGTCCACCGCGATGTACCTCTTTGGCATCGTGGGCGTGTTCTCCGGCGGCCTGATCGAGATGAGCTCGCTGAACTTCATCCCGCTCATGGCGAGCCACTGGGGCCAGTACCTCACGGCGCTCATCATCGGCCTCGTGTTCGTGGGCATCTACTTCATCGTGTTCCGCACGCTCATCCTCAAGTTCGACTTCAAGACGCCGGGCCGCGAGGATGACGACGAGGCCGAGATCGAGTTCAAGTCCAAGGCCGACTACCGCGCCAAGCAGGCCGCGGTCCAGGTGGAGGGCCTCTCCAAGAACGCGCTTCTCGCCACCAACATCCTCGACCTGCTCGGCGGCGCCGACAACGTGAAGGACGTCACCAACTGCGCCACGCGCCTGCGCCTCAACGTCTACGACGAGACGCTCGTGGCCGAGGACCCCGACTTCAAGGCCATCGGCACGATGGGCTGCTCCAAGAACGGCAAGTCGGTCCAGGTCATCGTGGGGCTCTCGGTGCCCATGGTGCGCGAGGAGTTCGAGCGCCTGCTGCCCGGCGGCAGAAAGTAGGGGACTGCCCGAGGCGCCCGGCGGGACCTACGGGAGCCTCGGCAAGGGCCGCCCCAGAGAGTTCCGGTACCCAGTCATCACACGGACCCGCGCGCCGCTCACGGTCGCGTCGGCGCGCGGCGTCCCAACAGAAGCACGCGACCACAAGCAAGGAGGAGCGTCATGGCACAGAAGTCGTACGCGGTCACCATCGCCGGAGGGGGGTCCACCTTCACGCCCGGCATCGCGCTGATGCTGCTCGAGGAGCGCGACCGCTTCCCGGTGGACAAGATCATCTTCTACGACAACAACGCCGAGCGCCAGGAGATTGTGGCCAAGGCCTGCGAGATCTACTTCAAGGAGAACGCGCCCGACCTCGAGTTCTCCTACACGACCGACCCCGAGACCGCCTTCACCGGCATCGACTTCGTCCTGGCGCACATCCGCGTGGGCCTCTACGCCATGCGCGAGAAGGACGAGAAGATCCCGCTCAAGTACGGCGTCCTCGGCCAGGAGACCTGCGGGCCCGGCGGCATCGCCTACGGCATGCGCTCCATCGGCGGCGTCCTGGAGATCCTGGACTACATGGAGAAGTGGAGCCCCAACGCCTGGATGCTCAACTACTCCAACCCCGCGGCCATCGTGGCCGAGGCCTGCCGCGTGCTGCGCCCCAACTCCAAGATCATCAACATCTGCGACATGCCGATCG
>CAZCTE010000238.1:0-2509 GCA_964501395.1 uncultured Atopobium sp. | reverse complement strand
CAAGCCGTTCCTCATGGCCGTCGAGGACACCATGACCATCTCCGGCCGCGGCACCGTCGCCACCGGTCGTGTCGAGCGCGGCACCCTGAAGCTCAACGAGCCCGTCGAGATCGTCGGCCTCAAGGAGACCCAGTCCTCCGTCGCCACCGGCATCGAGATGTTCCGCAAGACCATGGACTTCTGCGAGGCGGGCGACAACGTCGGCATCCTGCTCCGCGGCATCAAGCGCGAGGACATCGAGCGCGGCCAGGTCATCTGCAAGCCCGGCTCGGTGCACCCGCACACCAAGTTCACCGGCGAGGTCTACGTCCTCACCAAGGAGGAGGGCGGCCGTCACACCCCGTTCTTCGACGGCTATCGTCCGCAGTTCTACTTCCGCACCACCGACGTGACCGGCAGCGTCAAGCTCCCCGAGGGCACCGAGATGGCCATGCCCGGTGACCACGTCACCATCGAGGGCGACCTCATCCACCCGATCGCCATGGAGGAGGGCCTGCGCTTCGCCATCCGCGAGGGCGGCCACACCGTCGGCTCGGGCGTCGTCAGCACCATCATCGAGTAGCACGCGCGTACTCAGACTGACCGCAGCAGCCCGGCTCCGGATTCGGGGCCGGGCTGTTCCTGTCTCACGCTCGTGTTATGTGCCGTTTCTGCAGGAGCGCAGCGGCTCACATGTGGTGGTTGACAGACCAAAGTCCAAGATGCTAATGTGTTCGATCGTGCCCGTTCGGGGCGGTATTTGGAGGTAATCAGTTTCATGCGTACTCTCGTTACTCTTGCATGCACGGAGTGCAAGCGTCGTAACTACACGACGACCAAGAATAAGGCGACCATGCCTGATCGCATGGAGATCAAGAAGTATTGCCCCTGGTGCCGTCACCACACGCCGCACAGGGAGACGCGCTAGTCTCTTGTTGCATACGCCAGTAGTTCAATTGGTAGAGCATCGGTCTCCAAAACCGAGTGTTGAGGGTTCGAGTCCTTCCTGGCGTGCCAGTATCTGATCCGTAAGTCTCCTTGTGAGGCTTACGGTTTTAACATGTGTGTTCAGTTCGTGCCGGAGGTAGCCATCATGGCCATCAAGAAGTCAACCAAGAAGGCCTCGCAGCAGCCAAGCGGTGCTGAAGCCTCCACGTCGGCCAAGAAGGCCAAGCGGAAGGACGCGAAGGCTGCTTCCGCCAAGCAGGCCAAGGCTGCCGCCAAGGATGGCAAAGGCTCGAAGGCGAAGGCCGCGAAGGGCAAGGCCAAGGGCGCGAAGAACGGTAAGCCCGGTCTGTTCGCGCGTCTCAAGCAGTACATCTCCTCGGTTCGCACCGAGATGAAGCGCGTCACGTGGCCCAGCAAGAAGGAGCTCATCAACTACTCCGTCGCGGTGGTCGCGTCCTTGATCGTGGTTGGGATCGTGATCGCAGCCTTCGATTTGGTGATCAGCGAGGGTCTCGCGCTCTTCTCGGGATTGAGAGGCTAGACGATGTCAAAGCGTTGGTATGTCGTGCACACCTACTCGGGGTATGAGAAGAGCGTCAAATCCGACCTCGAGCACCGCATCGAGACCATGGGTATGCAGGACCGGATCTTCGATATCGAGATCCCCATGGAGAGCGTGACCGAGATCAAAGAGGGCGGCAAGCGCGAGACCAAGGACGTCAAGATCTACCCGGGCTACGTGCTCGTGCGCATGGAGATGGATGACGACGCGTGGACCTGCGTTCGCAACACCCCCGGTGTCACCGGCTTCCTCGGCGCCAACGGCAAGCCCGCGCCGCTCTCGCGTGATGAGTTCAACAAGATGATGCGTCGCTCCCAGAAGGGCGAGGCGCCCAAGCAGACGGCCGTCGGCCTCGAGGTGGGCATGCCGGTGCGCGTCATCTCCGGCCCGCTCAAGGACTTCGATGGGCAGATCGCCGAGGTCAACCCCGAGTCCGGCAAGGTCAAGGTCACCGTCATGATCTTCGAGCGTCCCACCCCGGTCGAGCTCAGCTTCGACCAGGTGGCCGTCATCGCGTAGGCTCGCGTGCCCGCGGGGCGCGTTTCGCATCGGGGCCGCTCACCCCGGCGCGTGCTTCTAGCGCGTTCCCGCTGACGATACAGAGATTGAAGTTTCGCATCCAGGAAGGTATCCAAGATGGCTGAGAAGAAGATCGCAACCGTCATCAAGCTGCAGATTCCCGCGGGGCAGGCCAACCCCGCTCCGCCGGTCGGTCCGGCGCTCGGTGCCGCGCAGGTCAACATCATGCAGTTCTGCCAGGCGTTCAATGCCGCCACGCAGGACAAGGCCGGCGACATCATCCCCGTCGAGATCTTCGTCTACGAGGACCGCTCGTTCAACTTCGTGACGCACACCCCTCCGGCGGCCCACCTCATCAAGAAGGCCCTCGGCCTCAAGAGCGGCTCCGCCGTTCCGCAGCGTGACAAGGTCGGTCAGCTCACCGACGCGCAGCTGACGCAGATCGCCGAGACCAAGATGCCCGACCTCAACGCCAACGACATCGAGGCCGCCAAGAAGATC
>CAZCTE010000237.1:0-2520 GCA_964501395.1 uncultured Atopobium sp. | reverse complement strand
GGCACGCGGGAGTTCATCCTCGCCGTGCGCGGGGAGCTGTAGCGAGAAGCGCGGGGAGCGCCTTGCTCCGCCGCACTGCGGCAACGGCGCGAGCGCAGGCTCGGAGGAGGGGTCATCATGTCCGTTGTCATCGCAGTCGCCGTCCCGCACCCGCCGGTCATCATCCCCGGGGTGGGGCACGGGCGCGAGCGGGGAATCCAGGCCACGATCGACGCCTACCGCGAGGTCGCCCGCCGCGTGGCCGCGCTCGAGCCGCAGACCATCGTTGTCTCCAGCCCACACACGGCCACGTACCTGGACTACCTGCACATCGCCCCGGGCACGGGCGCGAGCGGCACCTTCTCGCAGTTCGGCGACGCGGCCGACGGCTCCGAGGTGGCCTACGACACGGAGCTCGTCTCCGAGCTCTGCCGCCTCGCCCGCGAGGAGGGCATCCCCGCCGGGACCGCCGGCGAGCGCGAGCACGACCTCGACTGGGGCGTCCTCGTGCCGCTCCACTTCATACAGGAGGCGTACGCGGAGCTTGCCGCAACCGGCCACGAGCCCGCCCCCTACCGCGTGGTGCGCATGGGCATCTCCGGGCTCTCCCCGCTCGACCACTACCGCATGGGCCGGCTCGTCCAGCGCGCGGCAGCGCGGCTGGGCAGGCGGGTGGCCTACGTGGCCTCCGGCGACCTCTCGCACAAGCTCGCTGAGGACGGCCCGTACGGCTTCGCGCCCGACGGCCCCGTCTTTGACGAGCGCTGCTGCGACGCCCTGGCCTCGGGAAGCTTCCTCGACCTCCTCACGATGGACCCCGGCCTCTGCGAGCGCGCGGCGGAGTGCGGGCTGCGCTCCTTCCAGATGATGGCCGGCGCCCTGGACCAAACGCCCGTCACGGCGGAGCTCCTCTCGCACGAGGGCCCCTTCGGCGTGGGCTACGGCGTGGCGTGCTTCTTACCCAGCGGGCCGGAGGGGTCCGACCCCGGCCGCGCCTTCGCGCCCGCCTACGAGTCCTGGCACGCAGCTGACATGGAGCGCCGCCGCAGCGGCGAGGACGCGTACGTCTCGCTGGCACGAGCCTCCCTGGAGCACCGCGTGCGCACCGGGAGCCGTCTTGCGGAGCTCCCCGCGGACCTACCGCCCGAGCTGCTCTCCCGCCGCACCGGTGCCTTCGTCTCCATCAAGAAGAACGGCCAGCTGAGGGGCTGCATCGGCACCATCGCGCCCACCCGGGAGAATCTTGCCGAGGAGATTGCTGCCAACGCCGTGTCCGCGGGCTGTCACGACCCGCGCTTCTCGCCCGTGAGCGACGGGGAACTGTCCGAGCTCGTCTACGACGTGGACGTCCTGGGGGAGCCCGAGCCCGTGAGCGGCCCGGACGAGCTCGACCCCAGGCGCTACGGCGTCATCGTGAGCGCGAGCGGCGGGCGGCGGGGGCTGCTCCTGCCCGACCTCGACGGCGTGGACACGGTGGACGAGCAGCTGAGCATCGCCGCGCGCAAGGGCGGCATCGACCTCGACGAGCCGGGCGTGCGGCTGGAGCGCTTTGTCGTGGAGCGGCACGCATGAGCGCGGCCGAGAAGGTCGCGCGGTCCGAGGCCGCTGCGCCCGAGATCGCGTCGCCTGAGGGAGCTGCGTCCGAGATCGCGTCGCCCGAAGCCGATGCCGCCCCGCCCCCGAACAGCTCACCCGAACCCGGCGCCGCCCCCACCTGCGACGTCTGCCCGCGCGGCTGCCGGCTCTCCCCCGGTGCGCTCGGCGCGTGCCGGGCCCGGCGCAACGTTTGCGGCAGCATCGTGTCAGAGAGCTACGGTCGCGTGACGTCGCTGGCCGTGGACCCCATGGAGAAGAAGCCAATCGCCCGCTTCATGCCGGGCACGCGCGTGGTCTCCGTGGGCAGCTACGGCTGCAACCTGCGCTGCCCCTTCTGCCAGAACCACGAGATCGCGCAGGCCGGCGAGCAGGACGTGCGCTGGCAAGCCGTCACGCCGGACGAGCTCGTGGCCGCCACGCTCGACGCGCGCCGGCGGGACCCGGGCGTCGTGGGCATCGCCTACACCTACAACGAGCCGCTCGTGGGCTGGGAGTACGTCCGCGACTGCGCCCGGCTCGCGCACGAGGAGGGCCTCGTGAACGTGCTCGTCTCCAACGGCTGCGCGACAGGGCGCGTGCTCGACGAGCTCGACGGGCTTCTCGACGCGGCGAACATCGACCTTAAGGGGTTCACGGACGCGTTCTACGAGACCTGCGGCGGCGCGCCCGGCACGCTCGTGTGCGTGCGGGACACGATTGAGCGGCTCGCCGCGGACCCGCGCTGCCACCTTGAGGTGACGACCCTCGTCGTGCCCGGGATGAACGACTCCGAGAACGAGGTGGACGCCATGGCGCGCTGGCTCGCGGGGTTGGACGACGGGCGCGCCCGCGAGACCGTCACCTACCACGTGACGCGATTCTTCCCGCGCTGGCGCATGACGGACCGCGCCGCCACCCCGGTGACGGACGTCTATCGCTTGGCTGACGTGGCGCGCCGCCATCTCT
>CAZCTE010000236.1:1351-2520 GCA_964501395.1 uncultured Atopobium sp. | reverse complement strand
CCCCCAGCTCGTCGGTGAGCTCTTCGACTGGCTCTCCTCGACGGACCTGCCCGTGCTTCTCGCCTCGTGCGTCTTCCACCACGAGTTCGAGTTCATCCATCCCTTTGCCGATGGGAACGGCCGGACGGGGCGCCTCTGGCACACGCTCCTGCTCTCCCGGTGGCGCCCGGTCCTGGCGTGGCTGCCCGTGGAGAGCATCATCCGCGAGCGTTAGCAGGAGTACTACCGCGCGCCCGCCAAATCGAACGCGGAGGGTCGTCGGAGGCCTTCGTGACCTTCATGCTCGAGGTGATTCGCGACGCGCTCAGGCCGTACGCCGACCCTGTTGACCGCGGCGAGCAGCGCAGGCGAGAGACGCTGGCGTTCTTCTCGGCCAAGCCGTCGGGGACGGTCCGCGAGCTCGCCGAGCGGCTGGGGTGCTCCGTCCGGTCCGCGGAGCGCCTCGTCGCGCGGCTGAGCTCTTGCCCGCAGGTCTCGTTACTTGCAATATAGAACATATGTTCTATCCTAGAAATAGGGGATGCGGATTGTGAATAGTAACGTGAGGCGATACTATGATTCTGTCATTCAAAGATTCGGATACCGAGCGGTTGGCGTCAGGAGTTCGCGTTGCGCGATTTGTGGGTTTTGAACGTGTTGCCTTGCGTAAGCTGAGACAGCTCCAAATTGCTGGATGCCTGGCAGACCTTGCTGTCCCGCCTGGCAACAGACTTGAGGCTTTGCGGGGTGCTCGCGCAGGACAGTACAGCATCCGGATTAACGATCAGTTCAGGATTTGTTTTAGGTGGACGAAAGCGGGTGCCGAGGATGTCGAAATCGTTGACTATCACTGAGAGCGAGCTGGGCCAGCGGGAGGTGCTTCCCGTCACCCCGGGCGAGCTGCTGAAGGAGGAGTTTCTCGAGCCGTTGGGCATCTCCCAGTATCGGCTCGCCAAGGAGACGGGCATGCCTGCCCAGCGCATCGGGCAGATCGTTCTCGGGAGACGCTCCATCACCGCCGATACGGACCTTCGGTTGTGCCGGTACTTTGGGCTTTCCGACGGGTACTGGCTCCGCGCGCAGATGGCGTATGACCTTGAGATGGCCCGTCGCAAGATTGAGCCAGAGCTTGAGGAGATCAGGCCCCTCTCGTATGCGGCCGCGGAGCCGTAAAACCCACTCCGTTGCCC
>CAZCTE010000236.1:0-1251 GCA_964501395.1 uncultured Atopobium sp. | reverse complement strand
TCGTCATCGATGAGATCCAGAAGGTCGAGGGCTGGCAGCGCGCGGTGAAGGCACTCTGGGACGCCGACCAGCGAGACGGGACCCCGGTCAAGGTCTTCCTGAGCGGGTCGTCGTCGCTGCTCCTGCATCACGGCCTCGAGGAGTCCCTGATGGGGAGGTTCGAGCTCATACGCTCCCCGCACTGGAGCCTCGCGGAGTGCCGGGAGGCCTTCGGCTACACGCTCGACGACTTTCTCTTCCTCGGCGGGTACCCTGGTGCGGCGCGCTTCTCGGAGGACGAGGCGCGCTGGTCTGCCTACATCCGCGACTCGGTCGTGGAGCCCACGATCTCGCAGGACGTCCTGGCGCTGGGCGACGTGCGCAAGCCCGCGCTCATGCGGGCCCTCTTCCGGCTGGGGGCCCTCTACTCGGGGCAGGAGCTCTCCTACAACAAGATGCTGGGGCAGCTGCAGGACGCCGGGAACACGGTGACCCTCGCGCGCTATCTCGACCTGCTCGACAAGGCGGGCATGATTGCGACGCTTCCCAAGTATCACGCCAAGGAGCTCGAGCGCCGCAGGAGCTCGCCGCGTCTCATGGTGTACGACACCGCCCTCATGTGTGCCGTGTCCGACAAGGGCCGCGAGCGGCTCATGGGCGAGTCGGACCTGCGGGGGCACGTGGTCGAGTCCGCGGTGGGCGCGTACCTGCTCGGCCGTGCCCCCTCCGAGGGGTTCGAGGTCTGCTGGTGGCGCGAGGGCAACGACGAGGTTGACTTCGTGCTGCAAAAGGGGGAGGCGCTCTCCGCCATCGAGGTGAAGGGCGGCTCGGAGTTGCGCCAGGGCGGCATGGCGCGGTTTCTCAGCAAGAACCCACAGGCTAGGCGCATCGTGGTGGGCGGGTCGTCCGCGGGGGCCTGCGAGCTCGAGGAGTTCCTGCTGGGGGAGGTTCCGCTGTTCTGGTAGCGGGTCTTCGGGGGCGTGGTGCTGCGGCGTGGCCCTGCGCGGGCGGTCGGCGGCGCGGTGTGGTTCTGGTGCCTCCCGGGTGCCCCCTCGGGCGCAGCCACGGTACCGAGGCCCCGCGCCCTGCGATGTCACTCCACCGTGCCCATGATCACGACGGTGCCGAGTCCCGCAATCTGATCGATGAGGGGCAGCTCCGTCGGGTCCTCGACCACGGTCCCGCCGAGAACGACAGAGTCGTTGTCCGCGTCTATCCGCGCGCCAAAGACGTTCTGGTCAAAGCTCGAGACGATAAACCCTATGGCCACGA
>CAZCTE010000235.1:1409-2523 GCA_964501395.1 uncultured Atopobium sp. | reverse complement strand
AGCCGGGTGCCCGACCCGCCCGCGAGGATGATGCCCTTCATACAGGTGGCCTCCATGAGATGCCGAGAAACACGTCCGTCACATGATACGACAAGGGCGGAGGCGGGGCCCTACTTTGCCTCGAGCCAGTGCTTGCGGCTCCAGAAGTTCCAGAGCGCAACCACAACTGTGGATACAGCCTTGACGCAGGTCACGGCCAGGGCGCCGTTGCCGAGGGCGGCCGTGCCGACGCCCATGATCACGGAGTTGATGAGAAGGCCCACGAGCGAGAGGGCCACAAAGAGGAAGAGCTCGCGCCTGCGGGAGAGGTCGTCGCGGCGCTTGAACACGAAGTGCATGGACGCGTAGTAGTTGAAGACCACGGAGACCACGTAGGAGATGGCCGAGGAGAGCAGCGCGTTCCAGCCGACCATCTGCGAGAGGAGCATGAGGACGCCGTAGTCCACCAGGAACGCCACGCCGCCCACGCCGGCGAACTTGAGGAACTGCCCGAGGAGCCCCTTGATGTCCATGTCTCGCCCATCTCCGTTCCCGCCGGCCCAAGGGCCGGCGCCTTACGGCCTTCTCGCAGGGCGCGCGGGCATCTCGCCTGCGCCCGGTGGCCCCGTACGCGGGCCTCTCGCGCGCACGCAACGCGTCCCGTTCAACGCCCCCTGCGTACCTATGCCCCCCTGCGCGCCACACGCTCCCCTGCGCATCACACTAAGAGGGAGGGACCCGCCGAAGCGAGCCCCTCCCATGTTACCCCCATATGAGGGCGAGAGCTTAGAGCTTGCGGACGTTGGAAGCCTGGAGCTTGCCGTTCTGGCCGGTGGTGATGTCGAACTCGACGGGCTGACCCTCGTCCAGCGTCTTGAAGCCGTCCATCTGGATCTCGGAGTAGTGAACGAACAGGTCGTCCCCGTCCTCGCGAGAGATGAAGCCGTAGCCCTTGTCCGGGTTGAACCACTTGACAGTACCCTGTGCCATGTCGTGCCTTTCTTTCTCTGCCCCTCAGGACAAAATCTGCGCTCTCGCGCGATACCCGTGGCGGTTGCCACAGGGTCCATCTTACCCCGAAACCCCGCCTACGTAACCGACAATCCGGTTGGACTCAAATCGCCGCTAGCCGACG
>CAZCTE010000235.1:0-1309 GCA_964501395.1 uncultured Atopobium sp. | reverse complement strand
GCCGCCGGCGCGCCCGCCCCTCACGCGTGCGAGGGCTCCTCCGGAAAGAGCGCCCGCCTGACCTTGTGCAGCAGCACGCCCGGCCCCTCCCGGCGGACGGTCGAGCCCACCTCGCCCAGGAGGTGGCGCAGCCACGTAAACCGCGAGATCGACGGCACGGGGAGCCCCATCACCTCGTAGTAGAACCTCCGGCGGTGCGGCGCCACGTTGTCCATCTGCGCCACGAGCTCCGGCCGCATGAGCGAGAAGACCCGGCGCGCACCCTCCTTGACCAGGGGGTTGTCCCATCCGTCGTCGCTTATCGCCCCAAAGGTGTAGTTGAAACCGCGGACGTAGTGGGCCTTGAGAATGCGCTCGTCGGTCACGCCCAGGCGGTCGAGGACGCCCAGCATGTCCACCCAGCGGTCGAAGGGCCTGGTCACGGCGTCGGCGGTCTTGTGGTTCTTGGTGGAGCCGGGCAGATCGCAGCGGTAGTTGTAGTACGGCTTGTCCAGGTAGACGATGGCCTTTGCCTGGCACATGGTCTCGATGAGGAAGGGGTTGTCCGCCCAGCCCGCGCCCGGGTACTCGGGGAAGCGGATCTTGTGCTCCTCGATAAAGCCGCGCCGGTAGATGGCCGACCAGATCGAGGGGTGGAGCTCGATGAGGGTCGGCTCCTCGGCGATGGTGAAGGGCCGCGCGGAGGTCTTGACGCTGCCCACCATGAGGCTGGGGCAGGGCTTCTGGGCCTTGGGGTCGTCCCAGTTGCGGATGTCCGTCCACGGGGTCTTGACGATGTCGATGACCTCGTTAAAGCCCGAGGCAAAGGCGAGCATGTCCTCGTACATGCCGGGCTCGATCCAGTCGTCCGGCTCCACGATGGAGACCCAGTCGCCCTTGGCGAGGTCGAGGCCCAGGTTGCAGCCCTTGCCATAGCCGCCGTTCTCCTTGTCGACCACGCGGACGCGGGGGTCGCGCTCGGCGTGGGCGCGCATGATGGCGGGCGAGCCGTCCGTGCTGCCGTCGTTGATGCAGAGGATCTCGAGGTTGGCGTGCGTCTGAGCCTCGATGCTCTTGAGGCACTGGTCGAGGTAGGTCTCGACGTTGTAGACGGGCACGATGACGGAGACGAGGGCCTTCGAGTCGTCACGCATAGGCGAAGCTCCTCCACGGGTGGGCGTTGGTACGACCTTCCTATGATAGCGGGTATCGGGGGCGGGGGCTTCTCCGGCGGCCGGGGTCGGCGCGTGGGCGGGAGCGGCCCCGCGCAGCGGCGGCCCCGGCTGCCCCCGCCGCGCGCTCTTCTCGCGCGCGGCCCCTACCCGCACGT
>CAZCTE010000234.1:0-2523 GCA_964501395.1 uncultured Atopobium sp. | reverse complement strand
GCGAGCTCGTGCGCGACCCGCAGGTCCTCATCTTCGACGAGCCGTGCACCGGCCTCGACCCCGAGGGGATGTACCACGTGCGCGAGACCATGGGGACGCTCGCCGCCGAGGGTCGCTCCGTGGTCCTGGTGACGCACTACCCCGAGGACATCATCCCCGCGATAGACCGCGTGCTGCTGATCAAGGACGCCGAGGTCTTCGCCGACGGCCCCAAGCGCGAGGTCCTCACGAGCGAGGTCATGAGCCGGCTCTTTGACGTGCCGCTCGTGGTGGGGGAGTCCGACGGCTGGTACTCGCTGCGCGGCGCGTACGGGGCGTGAGCGCGGAAAGAGGCGCCGGAAAGAAACGAGAAGGCCCGGCTGCCGAGACAACCGGGCCGCTGGGGCTTTGGTGGAGACCGGAGACGAGCGGCCTCCCCAGCTCAGGCCCTACTGGAACACGCGGGCAACGGCAAGCGGCGTTCCGTACGCATACACACTGCTGATGTGAACGTCGGACCCGTTGGCCTCGATGATGAGGTCGTTGCCCAGGTAGATGGCAACGTGCCCGCTCCAGAAGATAAGGTCTCCGCGCTGGCGCTGCGAGAAGCTCACGTGCTTGAAGCCCGTGAGCGTGCGCATCCAGTTGGCGTACTGGTCGTGCCCGGCCGTGTAGTAGTGGTTGTAGGGGTTGAGCTCGCCGAGGTCGATTCCCACGGCGTAGAGGCACTGCAGGACGAGGCCGGCGCAGTCGACGCCGACGCCGGGGGCGCAGGCGTAGTCCCACTTGTACGGCGTGCCGAGGTAGTCGTACGCACGGGCGATGAAGGCCTCGACGCACTCCTCGCGCGTTGCGTCGGGCTGGATCTGCGAGGGCGTCGCATAGGAGAAGATGCCGTATCCGGAGGGCACCGACACGTCGTTGGCGCTCACCTGATAGTAGCCCGCCGGGTTCTGGTAGCCGATCTTGCCGGAGGGCAGGGCGGTGCTCTTGCCGTCGTTGTCGGCGTAGTACCACATCGAGTCGTACTTGTAGCACCCGTTGCGCACGACGTAGCCCTGGTTCGCGACGCCCCAGTAGCTCTCGCCGTCGATCGTGAAGAAGCCGCTCCGGGCCGCGTGCGTCGTGGCGTCGATGTAGTAGCGCTGGAGCTCGCCGTCGTACGCGGCCGTGACGAGCCAGCCGGTGGTGCTGGGCAGGGCGCCGTCGTTGTCGGCCACGTAGACGCGGCCCGACCCCGTGTCGTACTTCCCGCGCAGCACGTAGCCGGCGGGGAGCACGTAGGTCCAGGAGTCGTCGCCCGTCTGGTAGAGGCCCGCCGAGGGGACCATGCCGTGGATGAGCCAGTAGCGCTGGAGGCCCTGGCCAAAGCCGGTTGTGACGAGCCAGCCCTCCGTCAGGACGCCGTCGTTGTTGGCGTAGGCGGGCGTGCCGTTTGCCGAGCCAAAGCCGCGCAGCACGTAGCCCTTGCCCGCCATGCCCCAGTAGTAGCTGCCGTTGACCTCGAACAGGCCGCTTCTCGCCGCGTGCGTCGTGGCGTCGATGTAGTAGCGCTGGAGCTCGCCGTCGTACTCGGCCGTGACGAGCCAGCCGGTGGTGGAGGGGAGACGGCCGTCGTTGTCGGCCACGTAGACGTAGCCCGCGCCCGTGTCGTACGTGCCGCGCAGCACGTAGCCCTCGGGCAGGACGTAGGTCCAGCCGTAGCCGTCCACGTAGTGCAGGCCCTCGGAGGCGAGCTCGCCGTCCAGGAGCAGGTAGCGCTGCAGGCCCTGGCCGCGCGACGTGGTGACCTCCCAGGTGTAGGTCCCGGTTGACGCGGTCGCCTCCGAGGTCGTCTGGCTCAGGGTCGCTGCGCCGGAGGCGTCCTCGGCGCCGGTCTCAGAGTTGTCCTCAGAGCCGCCCTCGGCGCCGTCCTCCGAGACGGTCTCCTGGGCGTCCTCGGTCGCATCCTCCGTCGAGTCATCGGTTGCCGCCTCATCCGTCGAGGCGTCAGCCGCTTCCTCCTTGGCCGAGCTGCCGTCGAGGTCCTCCACCACAATCTCCGCCGTGGAGGACTCGGGCACGACAACCGCGTCCTCGCCCGCGCCCGACGCCGAGCACAGCTCGTCGTCCAGGGTGAGGTACGCCGTGACGTTCTCGGCCACAACGATGGCGTCGTCGCTGGATTCCGCCCCGTCCGCCAGGGAGATCTCGAGCGGCTCGGACGTCAGGACGGTGAGCGTGCCGTCCTCGTAGACATAGTCGACGTCCCGCGTTCCGCCCTCGACGTTGAACGACCCGACGGTCTGGGCCAAGGCAGGGGCGGTGGCCAGCAGCGGCACCGTGAGCACGCAGCCCGCAAGGAGCCCCGAGAGCACCGTGTACCTCGTCGCTTTGTTCGATTTGGACATTTTCCCTCCCCGTTTAAGGACATAAGAGCACGTTTACGCATATTACTTTGCGTGCCCGCTATCAGTCTCTTTTCATCTTACAGCCTAGGGAGGGCCCGCGGGGCGTCGAGAAGGCGCAGAGAAGCGCGCGAGATACGAGAAGGCCCGGCTGCCA
>CAZCTE010000233.1:0-2525 GCA_964501395.1 uncultured Atopobium sp. | reverse complement strand
GAGAGGCGCGCGTCCAACCCCCTACCGCTCCGCCTCCCGAGCGCAGGCCATGAGGTAGTGGCGCGCGTTGGCCGAGGTCATCTGCCGGGCTCGGCCCTCGAGGCAGGCGGCGCGACGGCCGCGGTCCTCCACGCCGCCGAGCGCGAGAAGCTCGAGCGCCATCTGGTAGGAGCCCTCCCCCATCAGCTCGTCGATGCGCCGGTCGAGCCTCTCCGGCCCTATGAGCGCCACGAGCTCGCGCGAGCGCTCGTCCTCCGACGCGGGCGCAAGGTGCTCGGGCGCGCCGTCGAACCAGCCCACGTAGCCGTTGTAGATGCTCCGCACCGACCACGCGACCGTGCCGTAGAACTCGCCCAGGTACGGCTTGGACGAAAAGCGCTCGGGCAGCCGCACGGCCCGCACCGTCTCCTCCAGCGTCATGCCCCGGTCCATGCAGGAGAGCGTCTCGTCGAGCACCCACGCGATCGCGTCACGGTAGGTCCCCACCTGCTCCCGGATGAGCTCGGCGCCCCTGAGCGCCTGGGTGTGGCCCGGCAGCAGCACCTCGGGCTCAAGGCCCAGGAGCGTGTCCAGGCTCTCGACCCAGGTTGCCACGCTGCGGTACTGGGTGCCGCGGATGGCGTAGAGGTTGGGCCAGCAGGCGTAGTAGTTGTCGGCCGAGCAGACCACGCGCTCGCTCGGGAACCACACGTAGAGCGTGTCGTCCGTCTCGCCCGGCGCAGGGACAAACTCCAGCTCAACCCCGTCGATGGTACGCGCGACGCGCTCCTGGGGCAGCACCTCCGTCGGCGGCAGGGGGTCGTAGCCGGCGCCGCCGCGCGCGTGCGCCTCCCGGATGCCTATGCCCTGGCAGAGCGCGTCCTCGTCGCTCAGGCCGTAGCCGTGCTGCCGGCGGCCGCGCACGCCGAGCTCGTGCTCGATGCGGTCGTAGAACGCCAGCGAGGTCGCCGCGGGGGCCATGCAGATCACGTCGCGCACCGTCTCGCGAAACGCCCCGGCCCCGCCCCGGTGGTCGGGGTGGCCGTGCGTGTAGACGAGCGTGCGCACCGGCTTGTCCGTGAAGGCGCGCACCTCGTCCATGACGGCGCGGGCCGTGTCGGGGCTCTCGGTGGCGTCGATGACTATGAGCGAGGTCTCGGCCTCGACCACGGTCATGCTGCTGTGCGCGTAGCCCGCGAAGTGGTGGATGTTACCCGCCGCCACGGTGTGGGCGGGCTCGAAGGCGCGGTCGGCGTAGGCCGCGAGCGCACGCTCGGCGTCGGTGGGCCGCTCGCCCAGGTAGTCAGAGGTCTTCATGGGTGCTCCTCTCATGGGTTTGGGGGTTTGGACCGGAGCCGCAAGCCGGGACAGAGCTGGGGCGGGCGCGGGGGCAAACGCGAGCCGAGGCCGAACCCGCGGCCGCTAGAACACCGCGAGCCCCGCGGCCAGCACCGCCGGCAGCGTCACGAGCGAAAGCAGCGTCGACGAGGACACCAGGCCGGCGCCGTAGCGGTAGTCGCCGCCAAAGAGCTGCGAGAACAGCGCCGAGGTGGTGCCGCAGGGCGCCGAGTTGGCGATGAGGACGGTCAGCTTGATGGGCGTGCTCAGGGGCAGCACCGCCAGCACCGCGACGCAGAGCGCCGGCACCACCACGAGGCGCAGGAAGTTGGCCAGGTAGAGGCTCGTGTCGCGCAGGAGGCTCCTGATGTCGGTCTGGGCGAGGTAGGACCCCAGGATGAGCATCGCGAGGCCGGTGTTGAGGTTGGCCATGTCGGACACGGCGACCTCGAGCACGCCCGTGAGGCTCACCGAGCACAGGAACAGCGCGACGCCCACCACGACGGCGATGATCGACGGGTTGGTGACAATGCGCCTGAGCGAGATGGTCGAGCGGTCCTGGGTGATGAGCCACAGGCCGTAGCTCCAGATGAAGGGAATCTGGGCGGCGATGCACGCGGAGACGTAGAACACGTACTCCTCGCCCACCACGCTCTCCACGAGGGGGACGCCGAGAAAGCCCATGTTGGAGACGAGGACGCCCACCTGCGCGACGCGCTTCCGGTCGCGGAAGACCAGGCGGGCGACCACGCCCGACGCCGCCGTGAAGAGCGCCGAGAGCGAGAAGCACCAGATGCCGCCGACCAGGCGGTCCATGTCGAAGGTCGTGGCAAGCGAGTTGAGCACCACGGCGGGAGTGGACACGTAGACCGCGATGTTCGCGACCTTGGAGACGCTCTGGGCGTCGAGCATCTTCGCCCTGATAAGCACGATGCCGACGGCCATCATCAGGAACATGGCGACCGTCTGGGTGATCATGATGCCAACGGCTCCGTCTGCCACGTACCATCCCCCGCTCTGACACAGCCCGCCATCCCAGGCGCGCCGGCCGTTCTCGTCGCGCCTCTCGCGCCCGCTCACGTAGTGTACTCAAGCCCTCGTCTATGCGGCAAGGAGGACGAGCTGGAGACCTGGGGCGAAGCGCCCGACCTAGAAGTCCAGCCTCACGGGGATGCCCTGGCTCGCCATGTACTCCTTGACCTGGCGGA
>CAZCTE010000232.1:0-2528 GCA_964501395.1 uncultured Atopobium sp. | reverse complement strand
GCCCACAGGCCAAACCTCCCGTGTTTCTCACGTGAAAACAATCGCCGTCCTTTTGCGTAGGGGCCCGCCGGGTGGGATACATACTCTTCATGCTTCCAGCGCCCGTGTGAGGAAGGGAGGCCTGAGACGTGGCCAGCATGATAGAGATCCGTGACCTCAACAAGTACTTCGGTGACCTGCACGTCCTGAAGGACGTCAACCTGACGGTGGAGGCGGGCGAGAAGCTCGTCATCATCGGCCCGTCGGGGTCGGGCAAGTCCACGCTCATCCGCTGCGTGAACTTCCTCGAGGAGCCCACCTCGGGCAGCGTGAGCATCGACGGCACCAAGCTCACGCGCAAGAACCACCTGGAGATGGCGCGCAGGTACTCCTCGATGGTCTTCCAGCAGTTCAACCTCTACCCCAACATGACGGTGCTCGGCAACCTCACGCTCGCGCCGATCAAGCTCCAGAAGAAGAGCAAGGCCGAGGCCAACGAGGCGGCCATGGCGGCCCTCACGCGCGTCGGCCTCGCGGAGAAGGCCGGCGAGTACCCGCAGAACCTCTCGGGCGGCCAGCAGCAGCGCGTGGCCATCGCCCGGGCGCTCGTGACCAAGCAGCCGATCATCCTGTTCGACGAGCCCACCTCGGCGCTCGACCCGGAGATGATCCAGGAGGTCCTCGACGTCATGATCGAGCTGGCGCAGGAGAACATCACCATGATCTGCGTCACGCACGAGATGGGCTTCGCGCGGCAGGTGGCCGACCGCGTGGTCTTCATGGAGGACGGGCGCATCCTCGAGGAGGGCACGCCCGAGCACTTCTTCGAGAACCCGCAGAACCCGCGCTGCCAGGACTTCCTCAACAAGATCCTGCACTAGTCGTCCTCCCGGCGACCATGCCGGAAGACAGCCTGCCTCGCGGGCACAACAGGAGATGGCGCTTGCGCCAGACGGAAAGGGGAAACCATCATGATGGACATGTCTCGTCGCACGTTCCTTGCCACCATGGCAACGGTCGCGGGCCTCGGCCTCACGGCCTGCTCCTCGTCGGATGACACGTCCGACGACGGCTCCAGCACCGCAGACTCCGACTCCAAGATCGCCACGATCCAGGAGCGCGGCGTCCTCAACTGCGGCGTCAAGGCCGACGTCCTGGGCTACGGCTACCTCAACACCGAGACCAACGAGTACGAGGGCCTGGAGATCGACCTCTGCTACCAGATCGCGGCCGCCGTCTTCGACGTCACCTACGAGGAGGCCAAGGAGCAGGACCTCTGCGACTTCACCACGGTCACCCCGTCCACGCGCGGCACCCTCATCGACTCCGGCCAGCTCGACATCGTGGCGGCCACCTACACCATCACCGACGAGCGCAAGGAGAGCTGGGACTTCTCGACGCCCTACCGCACCGACTCCGTGGGCATCATGGTGCGCACCGAGGACGGCATGACCTCGATGGAGGACCTCGACGGCAAGATCATCGGCGTCTCCACCGGCTCCACCACCCAGTCCGCCGTCGAGACCATGCTCGCCGACGAGGGCTTCTCCTGCACGCCCACCTTCCAGGAGTTCTCCGACTACCCGAGCATCAAGCAGGCGCTCAGCAACTACAACGTCGACGCCTTCGCGATGGACCGCTCCACGCTCAACACCTACATGGACGACTCCGTGGAGCTGCTCCAGCCCGAGATCGAGTTCGGCACGCAGGAGTACGGCGTCTCCACCGAGAAGGGCTGCGACCTCTCCGACCTCGTGGACGAGGTCGTGAACGAGCTGCTTGACAGCGGCTGGATGGACGAGGAGATCGAGACCTGGCTCGGCGACGCCGCCTAAGGGGCGCGCGAGCCGCATGACGCGGGCCCGCGGCCGCCTGAGGCGCTGCGGGCCCGCGGTTGTCGCCGTGCGGGGGCGGTCCGCGCGGGGCGGCGTCTGAAGGGAGGGCGAATTGCTCGCGAACCTGTTCAACTCAATGCGCTGGGAGGTCACCCTCTCCTCGTTGGACTCGTTCTGGGACGGGTTCTTCGTGACGGTGAAGGTGGTCCTGGCGGGCCTGCTCCTCGCGCTTGTCCTGGGCACGGTCCTGGGCATCTTCTCGACCACCCGCTCGCGCGTGCTGCGCGCGATCAGCCGCGTGTACGTGGAGTTCTACCAGAACACGCCCCTGCCGGTGCAGGTCATCTTCATGTACATGCTCGGCCCGCGCGTGCTGCAGATGGTGCTCGGGCTCTCCTCGCCCATGCGCATCTCCTCCTTCGTGCTGGGGTTCGTGGGCGTGGGCCTCTACCACGCCGCCTACGTCTCCGAGGTCATACGAACCGGCATCGAGAGCGTGCCGCGCGGCCAGATGGAGGCCGCCGGCAGCCAGGGCTTCTCGCGGGTGCAGGCCTACGCCTACATCATCCTGCCGCAGACCATGAAGGTCATCCTGCCGCCGCTCTGCAACCAGGCGCTCAACCTCGTCAAGAACAGCTCGGTTCTTGCCATGGTGGCCGGCGGCGACCTCATGTACTACTCCAACAGCTTCGTGGGGACCTACGGCTACCTGCA
>CAZCTE010000231.1:0-2530 GCA_964501395.1 uncultured Atopobium sp. | reverse complement strand
TGCGGTCGATCGAGACGACGAGGTGGCCGCGCTTGTCGACCTCGAACTCGAGCCACGCGCCGCGCGCGGGGATGAACTGGGCCTTGTGCACGAGCACGCCGTTGTCCATCTCGGACGAGAAGTACACGCCGGGCGAGCGCACGAGCTGGGAGACCACGACGCGCTCGGTGCCGTTGATGACGAAGGTGCCGCGCTCGGTCATGAGCGGGAAGTCGCCCATGAAGACGAGCTGCTCCTTCATCTCTCCGGTCTCCTTGTTGACAAAGCGCACGTCAACGAAGAGGGGCGCCTGGTAGGAGATGTCCTTGGCACGGCACTCCGCGATGGTGTGCGCGGGGTCGCCGAACTGGTGGTCACCAAAGGTGACCTGCAGGGTGTGGGCCGCGTTCTCGATGGGCGAGAACTCCGCGAAGGACTCGGCAAGACCCTCGCCCATGAAGCGCTCGAAGGACTCCTTCTGAACCGAGATCAGGTTGGGGAGCTCCATCGCCGGGGGAATCTTGCTAAAGCTCTTGCGTCCCGTCATGCCTTGTGGTTTTGTAAGTGCAGTCTTCGCAGTAGACACCAGGCTATCCTCCTTCAAAGGGTGGAAGGCGGCAATTGTCGCAATCTAATAGGCTACCGAAAGCCCGGCCTTGGGTCAATGAAAGTCTTGACATGCGCTGCATTTTCGAGTATGTTTCCGCGCTCACTTCGTTTACCTGCGGAAACGTCGTTTTGTGATGTTCTCATCTTGTGGAGTTTCGGTGGCGGGTCGCTGTGGGGCCTTCGCACGCGACACCGCGCCGGAGCCCGCCCGTGATCGCCACAAGCGCATACGTTTGAGAACTCCTGGCCAGTTCCAGTAGGCGCCGACATATAGTTTGACGCGTGCGGTCCAAGGTCCCGGATCGTCGCGATCCCGTGGCGCGCGGGCGCTCTCGCACCACATGAAAGAGGGGTCGGACCCCAGCGGGCCCGACCCCAGAAAGAAGCGCGTGTGCGAAACGCTCACGCACCAACAAGCAAGGGTTGCTTACTTGAGGGTGACGGTGGCGCCGGCCTCCTCGAGCTGCTTCTTGGCGTCCTCGGCGTCCTCCTTCTTGGCACCCTCGAGAACGGCCTTGGGAGCGCTCTCCACGACCTCCTTGGCCTCCTTCAGGCCGAGGCTGGTGAGGGCGCGGACGACCTTGATGACGGCGATCTTGTTGCCGCCGAAGGACTCGAGCACGACGTCGAAGTTGGTCTTCTCCTCCTCCTCGGCGGCAGCGGCGGCCGGAGCGGCGGCCACGGCGGCCACGGGGGCGGCGGCGGAGACGCCGAAGGTGTCCTCGATGGCGTGAACGAGCTCGGAGGCCTCGAGAAGGGTCATCTCCTTGAGGGCGTCAATGATCTCCTCGGTGGTAAGCTTAGCCATTTTTCTGATCCTTTCGATCCTGCGCGTTACGCGCGGGCTGTTCGTGTCTGAGGCGTTTGCCTCGTGGTGGGGCAGCCGCTAGGCGGCCTGCTTCTGCTCGGAGACGGCGTTGACGGTGCGGGCGAGGCCAGCGGGGACCTCCTTGACGCACACGGCAATGTCGCGGGCGAAGCCATTGATGAGGCCGGCAAGCATACCCATGAGCTGCTCGCGGTTGGGCAGGTCTGCGTAGGCCTTAGCCTCGTCGGCCGAGAGGGCCTTGCCGTCGGCGATGGCGCCGACGAACGCAATCTTCTTGAGCTTCTCGGAGTGCTCCTTGATGACCTTGGCGGCATCAACGGGGTCGTTCTCGTAGAAGACGTAGGCGCAGGTGCCGGTGAGCATCTCGTCGATGTTGGGCAGCCCGGCGTTCTCGAGGGCGATCTTGACGATGTTGTTCTTGTACACCTTCATCTCGGCGCCCGCGGCGCGCAGGGCGCGACGGACCTCCTGGGTCTCCTTGACGGAGAGACCGCGGTAGTCGATGACGAAGACGCCCTTCGAGGACTCCAGGGAACCGGCGACCTTCTCGAGCATGGCAACGTTGGACTGAGACGGCATTCAGTACACCTCCTTCTCACTGCGGTCGGGCACGAGCCGCCAACGCGGGCGGGCCTTCCGCACATGAGAAGACCCCGCATGGCGCAGCCAAGACGGGGTCCTCGAAGATGCGATCTCTGAGACCACCTCGGCAGGCGGGTTTCCCCTTTGAGCCTTGCGGCACCGGCTGTCTTTGGCAGCGGACGTGCTGATGAGTAGACGCGCACAACGCAACGGGCGCCGCGCGCGTAGCCTAGTGTGCCACGCAGCACGGCGCCCGTCAAGCGGTCTTGAGATAAGACTGCGAGAAGAACTAGGCCTCCATAAAGTTGCGGGTCTTGGAGGGGTCGACCTTGATGCCGGGGCCCATGGTGGTGGAGATGACCACGGACTTGACGTACTTGCCCTTGGCGCTCGACGGCTTCACGCGCAGGAGCTCGGTGAGCAGCGCGCCGTAGTTCTCCACGAGCTTCTCCACGTCGAAGGAGACCTTGCCCATGGGGACGTGGCAGATGCCGTAGCGGTCGGCGCGGTACTCCACGCGGCCGGCCTTGA
>CAZCTE010000230.1:0-2532 GCA_964501395.1 uncultured Atopobium sp. | reverse complement strand
CGCGCGCCAAAGACGTTCTGGTCAAAGCTCGAGACGATAAACCCTATGGCCACGAGCACGAGTCCCAGGGCGACAATCCCGCCGCTCACGGCGAGATAGAGCTTCTTTGCGTTGGTCATGGTGCCGGCTTCCTTTCAGTTCTTCGAGGTAATCCGCGTGTTTGCGCAGCGATGGTCTGGAAACGCCTGCGGCGTATCCCACTGGTCACGCGACGACGGCGGTCCCGCGCTCGTTGCGACCGACGCCGCGCTTGCCCGAATCCCTGCGGAAGAGGGAGAGGGCCTTCCTCCCCCACAGGGCGGAGAGCCGGGCGATCTCCTTGGTGACGGCCCATGCGGCGGCTCCCACGAGAAGCCCGGCTCCGAGCAGCGCGAGCCCCTAGCCGCAGGCGGTGACGGCGTACGGTGCAATGCCGGCGGTGACGTCCCAGACGGAGAGCAGGAGAAGAATCGGCGCCACGACCACGAACGTGACGGCAAAGATCCAGATGCAGGCCGCCAGCGCCCAGATGCACACGTAGACCCCGAGCACAACCGCGGCAAAGCCGATGCCGAGCGCAAGCCATATCGGCGACCCCACGATCGCGAGGACCCACAGCAGCATGGTGCCGCGCCGCCGCGTCCTCACGATTGCGCGCGGAACCACGGGCAGGTCGTCGAGGATGGCCTCGGCCGCCTCGCCGGGCGCGCCCATCGCGGCTCCATGATTGCCATGCCGTCGCGTTCGCGCCGTGATACATCGGCATCCAGCAGGAGGCGAGAGGCCCTAACCGGGTACACTGTGGGGAAAGGAGGTGCGTCATGGAGAGCAAAGTGGTCCGTGATACGGAGGGGAAGTACCGGACGAGCGCGCGCGTGAAGGCCGAGGCGACGGAGCTGTACGCTCGTTGGGGCCTGAGCCTGTCTGATGCCATAAACGTGTTCCTAGTTAAGTCAATCGAGGTTGGGGGCCTGCCTTTTGAGATGCGCAGCGAGGCCCCCTCTTACGATCGCCTCAGGCAGATAGCGTACGAGGCCCCCGTCAATGAGGATGGCGTCGTGACGCTTCCTAGGGACTGGGATGACGGTGAGTAGTGTGGAGCCGCAGCTCTGGGAGGTCTGGCACGCGCGGTTCAACTTCGAAGAGGGGAAGGGATACAAGTACCGTCCTGTTATCGTCGTGGGTGTCCACTTCGATGGTTCCTTGGTGATGATGGTTACGAGTGTGGGGAACAAGCTTCAGTTACCCCACGATTATGTCTTGCAGGATTGGCGTCAGGCGGGGCTGGACAAGCCTTCCATTGCTCGTGCGGACCGCATTGCGAGCATACCGCCTGATTATATCGGCACGGCCGGCCGCATTGGCAGGTTGTCCCAACGCGATGTCGATGCCTTGGCGGCGATACTCGAGGAGATGCTTCGTGAGCGCGGATCGCACGAGTAGTATCCTTTGGCAGCGACGGGAGGGCCATGGCGCGCAAGGAGAAGTTCACCAAGACCAACGCGATGCGCGAGCTCGAGGCCGCCGGCGTGCCGTTTGCCTACGAGACCTACGAGGTGGACGAGACGGACACGTCGAGTGAGCTCGGCCTGCACATCGCGCAGCGCTTGGGCGAGGACCCGGCCGCGAGCTTCAAGACGCTCGTGTGCGTAACGCCCGCCGGCGAGCACGTGGTCTGCTGCCTGCCCGTGGCCGATGAGCTTGACCTCAAGAAGGCGGCCGCGGCGGCGGGGGAGAAGAGCCTCTCGCTCATGCACGTGCGCGACCTCGAGCCCACGACCGGCTACGTGCGCGGCGGCTGCTCGCCGGTTGGCATGAAGAAGCGCTTTCCCACGCTCGTCGACGAGACCGCCCAGCTCTTCGACCAGATTCACGTCTCCGGCGGCCGGCGCGGCCTCAGCCTGATCATCGCCCCGGACGATCTCGCCGGGTTCTGCGAGGCCGCCTACGCGGACATCGTGCGCGGGTAGGGGGCGGCCGAGAAGGTCGAGCGGCGTCACCAGGAGCCCTTCCCCGGGAGCTCTTCCACAAGTGGCCGGACGCACCCCCGGGCCCGCCCGGCCGGGGGTGCGCTCCGATTATCCGCGCGCGACCGCGTGCGTTGCGTTGCCACGCGGGCGGCCTTGCCACGTGGGCTACGTTGCTACGACCAGCCGGTCGCAGTGCTCGATGACCAGCTGCACCATGCCCCGCTCGCGCCCGCCCGTGCAGGAATTCTCGCCCGGGAAGATGCAGACGTCGTGGTCGAGAAGGTCGTGGAAGAAGCTGGAGAGCTCATCGTCAAAAGGGGTCCAGTCCTCCTCCTCGAAGGGGTCCTCGCTGCCAGACTCGCTAGGCCCGCAGTGTCCGCCCAGTCCGCCATGCCCGTAGGAACCGCCAAAACCGTACGATTCGTGGGGTCCGAAGGGCTCACCAAACCCAAACTCGCCATTGTCGAGGAAGGTCTCCATGAAGCGCCGCTCGGCTTCGATTTCCTCGCGCTCCTCGCTTCCGCGGTTCTTCTCGCTCGGTCTCATGGCGTTGCCGTAACGTCCCCCGTACCGGCTCTCTCGC
>CAZCTE010000229.1:0-2537 GCA_964501395.1 uncultured Atopobium sp. | reverse complement strand
CGGCACGGGGCCACGCCGCCACCCAGCGCGCGGCCCACAACCAAGAAAGGGGACCAACCATGGCAACCATGGGCGAGATGCGCATCGGCGCGCTCGAGGCCGGCGGGACCAAGATGGTGTGCGCGGTGGGCCGCGCGGACGGCACCGTGCTGCAGTCCGAGGAGATCCCCACCACCACGCCCGACGAGACCTGCGACGCCGTCATAGCCTGGTTTGCCGACAAGGGCATCGACGCGCTCGGCATCGGCGCCTTCGGTCCCACGGCCGTGGACCCGGCATCCCCGCTCTACGGTCACATCCTCGAGACGCCCAAGACCGCCTGGCGCCACTACGACCTTCTCGGCAAGCTGTCCGGCGGCCTCGGCGTCCCCTGCGGCTACGACACCGACGTCAACGTCGCCTGCCTCGGCGAGGCCACCTTCGGCTGCGCGCGCGGGCTCGACTCGGTGGTGTACCTCACCATCGGCACCGGCGTGGGGGCCGGCGTCATGGTGGGCGGGCGGCTCGTGCACGGCATGCTCCACCCCGAGGCCGGCCACGTCCCCGTGGTGCGCGACCCGCGCGACACCCTCCCCGCGGACGAGTCCGGCTGCCCCTATCACGCCAGCTGCCTCGAGGGCCTCATCGCCGGGCCCGCGATCAAGCGCCGCTGGGACGGCAGGAGCGCGGGCGAGATGGCCGACGACCCCGAGGCCATGGACCTCCTGGCCGGCTACCTGGCCCAGGCGCTGGCCATCTACGTGCTGTGCTACTCCCCCAAGCGCATCATCATCGGGGGCGGCGTGGCGGACCACACGCCCATCGTGGGGCTGGCGCGCGCCAAGACGCTCGAGGTGCTGAACGGCTACATCGCCACGCCGGAGATCGCCGACGTCGAGAGCTACATCGTGGGCAACAGCCTGGGCGGCAGGCAGGGCGTCATGGGCTGCCTCGAGCTCGCGAGGAGGGCGGTGGCGTAGCGGCCACGCCCGCGCGCTCGCGCGCCCGCGTGGCCGCAGCGTGAGGCGGCGCCCGGCCACGGCCGCGTGCGGTGGCCACGGCCGGGCGCCGTTGCGCCCCGCGCGCCACTCCCCTACAGCACCTGCCGCACCACGTTATAGACGCAGATGAGCACGATGGCCACCATGAGGCCGCTGAAGAGCCTGTCCACGTGGCGCTCGTCGATGCGCCTGTTGATGGCGCGCCCGCAGACGCCGCCGAGGATGCCGCAGGCGATCATCCCCACGATAAGGGCCGCGTCAATGACCGAGAAGTCCACGGTGGGGACGCTCGTGACCGTGCTGGCCGCCTGCGAGCAGAGGATGATGAAGAGGGAGTTCTGGGCGGCCTGCTTGGTGGGCATGCTGAAGAAGTAGTAGAGCACCACCAGGTTGATGGGGCCTCCGCCGATGCCGAGAAACGCCGACATGAGCCCCAGCGCGCAGCCGATGACCAAGCAGGGCGCCACGCCGTCGACGCTCCTCGTGGCGATGCGCCCCTTGTTGAGGTTGTAGGCCAGCGTGCCCACCGTGATGACGCCCAAGGCCGCCGCCTGCACCGCCCCCGCCGCCTCGGCCGTGGAGAAGAGCCCCTCCACCAGGTCAAAGAGCTGCTTGCCCGCGAGCCCGCCCGCCGTGGCGCCCGCCGCGAGCGGCAGGGTGCGCCTGACGTCGATGCTCGTCGAGCCCGAGAGGAAGTTCCTCAGCACGGAGTAGCAGGTCATGGCGAGCACCGTGCAGCCCGAGAGGAAGTTGATGGTCCCCGGCAGCAGGGTGCCCGAGGCGTCGAGCACCGGCTTGATGATGACGCCTCCCCCGATGCCGCAGATGGCACCGACGATGGACGCGCCAAAGCTCACGGCGAAGAACAGGGCGTACAACTGGCCTCCTTTCGCAGGGCGAGCAGATCGCAATGCGGCGCACGGGCGCGGCGGGCGAGCGGTGACCCTGAGCCGGGATCACGCCAGGCGCCCGCCACCCGGGCTCCGACCCAAGAACATCGCGCGCCCGCCACTGCTCGAACTGCCGGCGCATCTCCACGCGCGACTCGAAGTTCACGTAGTAGTTCTCGTTGAAGACGCAGGCGTACAGGATGTCGAGCAGCAGCATCGAGGCTAGGTTCATGGCAAAGTTGCCCAGGTTGCGCTCGACCTTCTCGCGCGTTGAGACGTAGAGGACCGTATAGGCGAGCGAGGAGAGAGTGTTGCCGCCAAATGACGTGATGGCAACAAGGGGCACCCGGCGCTCGTGCACCTTTCTGGCAACCCGGAGCATCTGGCCCGTCTCGCCGGTGTACGAGAGGATGAGAAAGGCCGTGCGAGCAGGGTCGGCGTGCTCCGCGCGGTAGAAGACCAAGTTGAGGCGCTGCTCTATGGTCACGGTCGAGCCGATCTTGAGCATCTTGTCCTTGAAGCCCTCCGCAATATCCGACTGGACGCCGGCCGAGGAGGTCACGAGCTCGTCGGCGCGGTCGATGGCCTCGACGGCCCGGTCGAGCACATCCCGCTTCAGGAGCTTGAGCGTGTCATCCACGATGTCGCGATACAGGGAGCCCATGGT
>CAZCTE010000228.1:0-2560 GCA_964501395.1 uncultured Atopobium sp. | reverse complement strand
CCTGCCAGCTCTCCGGCGGGCAGCAGCAGCGCGCGAGCATCGCCCGGGCCCTGGCGCTGCACCCCCAGATCATGTACTTCGACGAGCCCACGAGCGCGCTCGACCCCGAGCTCACGGCCGAGGTCCTGCGCGTCATCAAGGGGCTCGCGGCCGAGAGCATGACCATGGTCATCGTGACGCACGAGATGGGCTTCGCGCGCGAGGTGGCGGACCGCGTGATCTTCATGGACGGTGGCGTCATCGTGGAGCAGGGCCCGGCCGAGCAGGTCATCGAGCACCCGCGCGAGGCGCGCACCCAGGCGTTTCTCGCCCAGCGCAGCGGGTAGGGGCCGGCGCGCAATCCGGTGGCGTACGGCCCGGCGCCCTTCTTGCCCCGTCTCGCTGACCGGGCAAAGCGACGCTCAAGGGACAGAAGGGGCCCGTCCTCGAAAACCTCGCTTCCAGCGACGGATGCGGTGGTCTAATACAAGTTTGGAAGACGCGCGCCAAGCGGCACGGGCAACAGGGGGACAGCCTCTGCGCAGCCCGGCAAGCAACCAGTGACAACGGCGCCCCGAGGCACCGGCGGCCGGCTCCCAGCCGCACCGGCACCCCGCCGCAGCGCCCGTCCCGCCGCGCCGCGCAACCACACGAGTCAGGACGTTCCGCATGGCACCGAGGACAAAGAAGCAGCCGCTCTACGACCAGCTGGTGGACATTCTCAGCGAGAAGATCGAGAAGGAGTACCGCCCGGGCGACCTCCTGCCCTCCGAGCGTGAGCTCTCCGAGCGCTACGGCCTCTCCCGCACCACCGTGCGGCTGGCCCTTCAGGAGCTCGAGAAGCTCGGTATGGTGGTGCGCCAGCACGGGCGCGGCACCTTCGTGGCGGACCGCTCCACCCAGGCGGCCAACCTCTCGCAGACGTACAGCTTCACGGAGCACATGCGCTCGATCGGGCGCGTCCCCAAGACCACTATCCTGGAGTTCTCCCAGATAGACGCCGACAAGCGGCTTGCCGAGAACATGAAGACGCGCCTGGGCGAGAAGCTCTACAAGCTCAAGCGCCTGCGCGCGGCCGACGGCACCCCCCTCATGGTCGAGACGAGCTACCTGCCCGTGCGCAAGTTCCTCACGCTCACGCGGCACCAGCTGGACACCACCCCGCTCTACGAGATCATCGAGCAGGTCTATCACGAGAAGATCCGCGTGGCCGAGGAGGAGGTCTACGCGAGCGTGGCGCGCCCGGCGGACGCCCATCTCCTTGACATCACGGAGGACGCCCCGGTGCTGGACCTCGTGCGCACGACCTATAACATGAGCAACGAGATCATCGAGTACACCCTGTCCGTGGCCCGTGCGGACCAGTTCAAGTATCGGGTGCTGCACCAGCGGTCGTCATAGCGCAGAAGGAGCAACTACATGAGCACGTACGCCATCAAGGCCAGCAGGTTTGTCCTGCCGGGGACCACCATGCAGGGCGGCTACCTCACCGTAACCGACGGCGCGTTTGGCACGTGGTCCGCCGAGGCGCCCGACTGCGAGATTCGCGACCTTACGGGCTGCACGGTGGCGCCGGGCCTGGTGGACACGCACATCCACGGCTTCTTCAACCACGCCACCACCGACCGCGACGCGGACGGCATCAACGCGGCCAGCCTGGAGCTGGCCCGCCGCGGCACCACCTGCTGGCTGCCCACCACCTTCACCGAGTCCGTCGAGCAGATCGCGGGATCCTGCGCGGCCATCGCCGAGGCGGACGAGAGGCGCGGCGCGGACTTTGCGGGCGCGCGCATCGGCGGCGTCTACCTCGAGGGGCCCTTCTTCACGATGAGGCACGTGGGCGCGCAGAACCCCGCCTACCTCATCGACCCCTCCGTTGAGGTCTTCGAGGGCTGGCAGGAGCTGTCCGGCGGCCGCATCGTCAAGAGCGCGCTCGCCGCCGAGCGCGACGGCGCGGCCGCGTACTGCGCCGCGCTGGACGCCCGGGGCGTGGTCACCTGCATCGGCCACTCCGACGCCACCTACGACGAGGCCCTCGCCGCCGTGAACGCCGGCGCGAGCTGCTTCGTGCACACCTACAACGGCCAGCGCGGCCTGCACCACCGCGACCCCGGCGTCACCGGCTGCGCCATGACCACGCGCAACACCTACGCGGAGGTCATCTGCGACGGCCGCCACGTGGTGCCCGCCGCGCTCAAGGCCCTCGTGGACGCCAAGGGCTGGGAGCACACCGTCCTCATCACGGACTGCTTGGGCTGCGGCGGCATGCCCGAGGGCGACTACATGTCCGGCGGTCTGCCCGTGGTCATGAGGGGCGGCCTCTGCTACCTGAGAAACGAGGACGGCAGCACGGGCAACATCGCGGGCTCGGTCCTCACGCTCGCCGAGGGCGTGAAGAACGTGGTGGACTGGCAGATCGTGACGGCGGACCAGGCCATCCGCATGGCCACCGAGGTGGCCGCGCGCTCGGCCCGCATCGACGACCGGTTTGGCTTCATCAAGCCCGGTCGCGCCGCGGACATGACCGTCTTCAACGCCGACATGACCCTCGCGACCACCTTCGTCGGCGGGGTAGAGGTGC
>CAZCTE010000227.1:0-2561 GCA_964501395.1 uncultured Atopobium sp. | reverse complement strand
GAGACGTTGGTGCCGCCGCGCTCGATGCGCGTGTCGTAGCCGTCGGGCATGCGCTCGATGAACTCGTCGGCCGCGGCGGCGCGGCAGGCCTCCTCGAGCTCCTCCTGGGTGGCGCTCTCGTTGCCCCAGCGCAGGTTGGACGCGATGGTGCCGGAGAAGAGCACGTTCTTCTGCAGCACCACGGCCACGCTGTCGCGCAGGGTCTCGAGGTCGTAGTCGCGCACGTTCACGCCGCCCACCCTCACGGTGCCCTTGGTGGCGTCGTAGAGGCGGCTCATGAGGTTCACGAGGCTCGTCTTGCCGGAGCCGGTGCCGCCCACGATGCCGATGGTCTCGCCGCTCTTGATGTGCAGGTCAATGTCCTGCAGCACGTCCTCGCCCTCGTCCCTCTCGCCCGTCTGGTAGGAGAAGCTCACGTGGTCGAAGTCGATGGAGCCGTCCCTGACCTCGGCGACCGGGCTCTCGGGGTTGACGATGTCGGGCTCCTCGTTGAGGGCCTCGGAGATGCGGCGCATGCTCGCCAGGCTCATGGTCACCATGACGATGACCATCGAGAGCATCATGAGGCTCATGAGGATCTGCATGACGTAGCTGAAGAGGCTCGTGAGGTCGCCGGTGGTGAGCGAGCCGCCCACCACGAGCTGGGCGCCGAGCCAGGAGATCCCCAGGATGCAGCCGTAGACGGCGATCATCATGGCCGGGTTGTTGAGGACCGTGATGCTCTCGGCCTTGATGGAGAGGCTCGCGAGCTTGTCCACGGCGCGCTGGAACTTCTCGTTCTCGTGGGCCTCGCGCACGAAGGCCTTGACCACGCGGATGGCGCCGATGTTCTCCTGGACGCTGGCGTTGAGGTCGTCGTAGGCGTCAAAGACCTTGCTGAACGTGCGCGTGGCAAAGATCATGACCAGCACGAGCACGATCGCGAGGAACACGATGGCCACGAGAAAGACCGGGGTGATCTGCATGCTGATGCCCAAGCAGGCCACGAGGGCCGAGACGAGCATGACGGGCGAGCGCACCGCCACGCGCAGGAGCATCTGAAGCGCGTTCTGGATGTTGGTGACGTCCGTGGTCATGCGCGTCACCAGGCCGGCCGTGGAGAACTTGTCGATGTTGGAGAACGAGTAGGCCTGCACCTTCTCGAAGATGGCCTCGCGCAGGTTGCAGCCGTAGCCCACCGAGGCCTTGCCCGTGAAGTAGGCCGACATCAGGCCAAAGGCGAGACTCACGAGCGCGAGCACCACCATGATGACGCAGTAGCGCCCGATGACGGACATATTCTGGGCCTGGAGCCCCTCGTCGATGAGCCGGGCCATCATGAGGGGCAGCATGACCTCCATGACCACCTCGCCCACGGTCCCCACCACGGCGAGAATCGACTCCTTCTTGTATCGCCCGAGCGGGGCGATGAGTGCGTTCATAGGTCTCCTCTCCATAGACGTACGTATGAATAAGCTGTTAGTATTGCCATATTCAAGCTGCTCAAATCCGTTGACTTGTCTATTGCTTATAAACGACACTTATAAATACGAAGGGGGACGCAGACCTGCGCCGGCAACGGCCGCGCCGTCTGCTGCGGGCCATCGGGCGGCCCGCGACCCCGCACCGCACAAACTTCGAGGAGGCGGCATGAACACGGCGCAGCTGGAGTGCTTCGTTGAGGTGGCCTCGTCACTGAGCTTCTCGCGCGCCGCCGAGCACCTCCACCTCTCCCAGCCCGCGGTGAGCCACCAGATCAAGGCGCTCGAGAACGAGCTCGGCGTGGAGCTGCTCGTGCGGAGCACGCGCAGCGTCCGCCTCAGTGACGAGGGGTTGACGTTTCTGGCCTACGCGCAGGAGATCGTGGAGCTCGCCGGGCAGGCGAGGCGCCAGTTCGCGCAGGGTAGGACGCGCAACGCCCACAGCCTGCGCATCGGGGTCCATGACGGGATGGAGGCGCGCCTCTTCCAGGGGACGCTCGCCCGGCTCATCCGGGAGGACCCCGCCTTTGACCCGCAGTTCAAGCAGGGGCCCGAATCCGCCCTGCGCGACATGCTCGAGAACGGAACCGTTGACGTGATGATGGAGTATCGCAGCCCAACGGGCGCACCCGCCGGGGCAACGACCTTCCGCCCGCTCCACGACGCCCGGCCCGTCTGCGTCTACGGCCCGGACCACGCCCTCGCGCGACAGCCGCGCGAGGAGATCGCCGTCGACGAGATTCTGGAGACGGGACGCATCGCGGTCACGAACCCGCTCTGGTCGGCGGAGGCGATCGTGGTCCTCCAGCGCCGGCTCGGCGAGCGCGCCGCCACCAACCAGATCATGATGTGCCCTTCCGTGGAGGTCGCACTCACTCTGGCGACGGCGGGCATAGCCAGCACGATCCACGCCGACCTGCCCGCGATGTACGAGCAGGGCCTGGTGACCACGCCCATCGTCGGCCTCGAGCCCGTCACGGTGGGCGTGCGCACGCGGCGCGGCCGGCGGTCGCAGCTGCTCGACCGCTTCATCACGGTCTTTGCCGAGGAGCTCGCGCGGCGGGCGTAGGGGGCGGGGACGTCCGGGCGCGCGCCTGCGGC
>CAZCTE010000226.1:0-2578 GCA_964501395.1 uncultured Atopobium sp. | reverse complement strand
TGCCTGAGTCCGCTAGAGCGACGACACGCCGACCCGCCAGAGCCCGCCAGAACGGCGGCCCGTCGGCCCGCCGGAGCGGCGCCTGCCGACCCGTCACGCACGACAGAGACTCCCCGCGCCCCGCGGACCGACCGCGGGGCGCGGTGTTCCGAAGGGAGATGCGCCATGTCAGACGTTCTCAAGCGCTTTGTCCGGTACTGCGAGGTGGCCTCGCAGTCAGACCCGCTCGCGGCCGACCACGTGCCCTCAACGCAGAGCCAGCACGAGATGGCCCGCGTGGTGGCGGCGGACCTCGAGGCGCTGGGCGCCGAGGACGTGCGCGTGGACGAGCACGCCTACCTCACCTGCCACTGGCCGGCGAGCGCGGGCGCCGAGGGCCTGCCCACGCTCGGCCTCTGCTGCCACCTGGACACGGCCTGGCAGAGCTGGGGAGACCCGGTGCGCCCGCAGGTGCGCCGCTACGAGGGAGGCCGGCTCGTCCTGGGGACGGGTCGTGACGGGCGCGAGGTCGCGCTCGACCCGGCGACCAACCCCGAGCTCGAGCGCATGGTGGGCCAGGACCTCGTGACCACGGACGGGACGTCGCTGCTCGGCGGGGACGACAAGGCCGGCGTCGCCGAGTGCGTGGCGCTTCTCGCCCGCCTGGCGGCCGACCCGAGCATCCCGCACCCGCGCCTCGCCCTTGCCTTCGTGCCGGACGAGGAGATCGGCCACGGGGCGGCCCTCCTGGACCTCGAGGAGTTCGGCGCGGCGTTTGGCTACACCATCGACGGCGGACCCTTGGGCGAGTTCTGCTACGAGACCTTCAACGCGGCCGAGGTTGAGGTCCGCGCGCACGGGGTCTCGGTCCACACGGGCACGGCCAAGGGGCGGATGGTCAACGCATCCGAGGCCGTGATGCGCTTTCACCAGCTGATCCCGCCCGCCGAGCGCCCTGAGCACACCCAGGGCTACGACGGGTTCTTCTACCTCGAGCGCGTGCAGGGCGGCTGCGAGGAGGCGAGCGCCGCCTACATCATCCGCGACCACGACCAGGCCCAGGTGGAGCGCCGCAAGCAGCTCATGCGCGATGCCGCGGCGCTGGTGAACGCGCAGATGGGGGGCAGCGTCCTGGAGCTCGAGATCCGCGACCAGTACCACAACCTCGCCGACGTGGTGTGCCTCCCGGAGAACGTGCATCTCATCGAGAGCGCGCGGGAGGCCTATTCCCGCGTGGGCGTGGAGATGACCTGCGTCCCCATGCGCGGCGGCACCGACGGCTCGCAGCTCTCGTTCCGCGGCTTCCCCTGCGCGAACCTCTCCGCCTGCTACTACAATGCCCACGGCGTGCGGGAGTTCGTGCCCGTGCCCGAGCTGGAGGCGATGGTTGACATGCTGCAGGAGCTCGTGGGAATCTACGCGCGGCCATTGTAGAATGCCGCTGGGCTGGCACGGGGACGCCGGCGGGCGGACGCCGGTGCGCCTGCTACCTGACACGCGGCCGCCGGCCATCTGACGCGCAACTCACGGGAGGAGAACCATGAGCTACGAGATCGACCCCCAGTACCTGCTCGACACGCTGCACGAGTGCGTCGAGGTGGAGAGCCCCGTGGGCTACTACCCCGAGGTCCACGCCTGGCTGCGCGAGACCCTCGCGGAGCTGGGCTACGAGATGACCACGGACCACAAGGCCACGGCCTACGTCCGCGTGGCGGGCAGGAGCTCCGAGAAGACCGTCTGTCTGGGCGCGCACCTGGACACGATCGGCCTCGTGGTGCGCGGCTTCAACGCCGACGGCACCCTGCGCGTCCGGCAGCTCGGCGGCATCAA
The DNA here is from genome assembly GCA_964501395.1 of uncultured Atopobium sp. GTDB lineage: Bacteria > Actinomycetota > Coriobacteriia > Coriobacteriales > Atopobiaceae > Thermophilibacter. Next base: position 769 of record CAZCTE010000226.1, on the reverse strand, counting down.
CTACGCGAGCATCGAGGGGGAGACCTGCCTCGTGCACTGCCGTGACGGCCGCACCGTGGCCGGCCAGGTCATCTGCAACCACCACTCCGTCCACGTGTGGGGCGAGGCCAAGACCGACGAGCGCACCGAGGACACCATGTCCGTGAGCCTCATCGCCGACGTCTCCTGCCCCGAGGACGCCCGTGCGCTCGGCGTGACCGAGGGCGCCATCGTGGGGATCGACCCGCACTTCGAGGCCTTCGACAACGGCTACGTGGTGAGCCGGCACATCGACGACAAGGCGGCCGTGGCCGTCCTGCTCGACGTGCTGCGCTGGCTCAGGGAGACGGGCGAGAGGCCCGCGTACGACACGCTCTTTGCCTTCCCCATCTACGAGGAGATCGGCCACGGCGGCGCGTGGGTGCCCGCTGAGGTCTCGGAGTACGTGGCCGTGGACATCACGCTCATTGGGCCGGACTACGCCGGGACCAACGAGCACTGCTGCGCCGTCATCTGCTCCGACGCCAAGGGCCCCTACGACTGGGAGCTCACCAACACCCTGATCGCCTGCGCGGGGGCCGCCTGCACGGAGGGCCGCTGGACCACCCAGGTCTGCTTCCACTACTCGACGGACGCAAACGCGGCCTACACCAACGCCAACGACCTGCGCAGCGGCGCCTTTGGCATGGCCTGCCTCAACACGCACGGCCGCGAGCGCTGCCACGTGGACGCCCTCGTTGAGACCGAGCGCCTCGCCCGCGCCTACGTGATGGGCGAGGGCAGGTAGCGC
>CAZCTE010000225.1:0-2614 GCA_964501395.1 uncultured Atopobium sp. | reverse complement strand
TCAACCCGGGCGGCCTCTTCCGGCTGGCCAACGGTATCATGGACAACCCCGGCGAGTCCAAGTACGGCATGACCGAGCCCCAGCTCTTCGAGGCCTACCGCATGCTGCGCGACCGCGGGGCGCGGGAGTTTGGCCTGCACGCGTTTCTCGCCAGCAACACGCACGGGGACGACTACTACCCGGCCCTGGCGCGCATCCTCTTCGAGCTGGCCGTGCGCCTGTCCCGCGAGTGCGGCGTGCACGTGGCCTTCGTGAACCTCTCGGGCGGCGTGGGCATCCCGTACGGGCCTGACGACGCGCCCTGCGACATCGCCGCCATAGGCGATGGGGTGCGACGCGCCTTCGAGGAGGTGCTCGTGCCGGCGGGCATGGGCGACGTGGCCGTCTACGCGGAGATGGGCCGCTTCATGACGGGGCCCTACGGCTGCCTGGTTACCCGCGCCGTCCACGAGAAGCGCATCTACAAGGACTACCTGGGCGTGGACGCCTGCGCCGTGGACCTCATGCGCCCGGCCATGTACGGCGCCTACCACCACATCACGGTGATGGGCCAGGCCGGCGGACCGGACAAGTCTGGCTGGGGGCCCACGCGCACCTACGACGTCACGGGCTGCCTCTGCGAGAACAACGACAAGTTCGCCGTGGACCGCAGGCTCCCCGAGGTGGACCCGGGCGACCTCCTGGTCATCCACGACACCGGGGCCCACGGCCACGCCATGGGCTACAACTACAACGGCCGGCTGCGGTCCGCCGAGGTGCTGCTGCGCGAGGACGGCTCGACCGAGCTCATCCGCCGCGCCGAGAGGCCCGCGGACTACTTCGCCACGCTCGACGCGACCGAGCTCGGGCGCGCGGTGCTGGCGCGGGCGGCACGGGCCGAGGCGGAGGCCGGGGGCACCACCTCCTCCGCCAACTAACACAGCAGTGAAGCCGGCGCGGCGCTCCGCGGGGCGCGCGCCATCGGGAAAGGGACCCCCATGGACATGACACAGCTCACCGGATCCATCGTCGCGCTCGTGACGCCGTTTCTCGACGACGGCTCCATAGACTTCGAGGGGCTCGAGCGCCTCGTGGACTTCCAGCTGGAGAACGGCACCGACGGCATCCTCGTGCTCGGCACCACCGGCGAGTCCTCCACCATGACCGACGAGGAGGACCTCGAGGTGGCCCGCTGCGTGATCCAGCGCGTGGCGGGGCGCGTCCCCGTGATCGGCGGCGCCGGCTCCAACGCCACCTTCGAGTCCGAGCGCAAGGCCGCCGGGCTCGTCAAGGAGGGCGTGGACGGGCTTCTCCTCATCACGCCCTACTACAACAAGTCCAACGAGGAGGGCATCTACCGGCACTTTACCGCGGTCATGGACGAGGTTGACGTCCCCTGCATCCTCTACAACATCCCCGGTCGCACGGGCTGCTCCATCAGCGAGCACAACCTCGCGCGCCTCTCCGTCCACCCCAACGCGTGGGCCATCAAGGAGGCCTCCGGCTCCATCGAGTACGCGAGCATGGTGGCGCGCTACCTCTCGGACGACTTCCGCATGTTCTCCGGCAACGATGACATCGTGGTGCCGCTCATGAGCCTGGGCGCGCAGGGCGTCATCTCCGTGTGGGCGGACGTCGCGCCCGCCACGGTGCACAAGATGTGCGCCGACTTCCTGGCCGGCGACGTGGCCTCCGCGCGCGCCGCGCAGCTGGAGAACCTCGAGCTCATCCACGCGCTCTTCTGCGAGGTCAACCCCATTCCCGTGAAGTGCGCCCTTGCGGAGATGGGCCTCATCGGCGAGAACTACCGCCTGCCGCTCTGGACCATCTCCGACGCCGGCCGCGAGCGCCTGGTCGCGGCCATGAGGGGGGTTGGTCTCCTTGGGTAGCGGCGCCTCCAGCCCCACCGCCATCGTCGTCGGCGGCAGCGGCCGCATGGGCCGGCTCGTGCGCGAGGAGCTCGCGGCCCGCGGCCTCGACGTGACGGGCTCCTATGACGAGAACAACGTCGACGAGCTCGACGAGCGGGCGCCGGCCGCTGACCTCGTGGTGGACTTCTCGGCGCCGGCCTCGCTTTCGCACGTGACGGCCTTCGCGCGGCGCACGGGCGCGGCGGTGGTCTCCGGCACCACGGGCCTCTCGGACGAGCAGCTCGGCGAGCTCCGCGCGCTCGGCGAGACCAACCGCGTGATCTGGTCCTCGAACTTCTCGCTGGGCGTGGCGGCGCTGCGACGCGCCACGGCCATGGCGGCCCAGGCGCTTGCGGACTGGGACGTGGAGATCGTGGAGACGCACCACAACAAGAAGGTCGACGCGCCGAGCGGGACCGCCAAGGCCCTGGTGGCCGCCGTTGACCCCGCGGGCGCCCGGCCCGTCGTGGGCGGCCGCGAGGGCATGGTGGGTGCGCGCCCGGCCGGCGAGATCGGCGTGCACGCCGTCCGCGGCGGCACCGTCGCGGGCACGCACGAGGTGCACTTCTTTGGCACGGACGAGGAGGTCTGCCTCACGCACCGCGCGGCGAGCCGTCAGATCTTCGTCGCCGGGGCCGTTCGCGCCGCCGAGCGCCTGCTCCGGCGCGCGCCCGGGTTCTACGAGTTCGACGAGCTGATGTTCTCGCAGGCCTGACGCCGGCGCG
>CAZCTE010000224.1:0-2631 GCA_964501395.1 uncultured Atopobium sp. | reverse complement strand
CATTGGGGGAGGAAGACCCTGTCGGGCAAAGGATGACGTTATTCGTGCCGAAGAGCCCTCCCAGAACATGAGACGGGGATGCCGCTCCCAGAATAATCCGATTTTCAAGCCGCTAAGGAAAGCGTCAACTGGGCTTTTGCTCGATTCATAAAGCCAAAATCGGATTAATTTCCGGGGCCCGTTTGTCGGCTACCCCGAACCGCACCCAGCCGCTAGTCCCCCACGACGGCGCTTACGATCCAGCTCACCACCGAGATCACGATCGCGCCCAGGACGGCGGAGAGAATCGAGTCGATGACGATGCCCGCGTGGAATATGTTGCGCGAGAGCCAGCTGGCGAGCTCGAGCACAATCGCGTTGACCAGCAGGTAGGACAGACCGAGCGTGAGCACGGAGAGGGGCACGGAGAGCACCTGCAGGATCGGCTTTACCGTGGCGTTGAGCAGCGCGAGCACGAGCGCGCAGAACGCGGCGCCGGCGAGCGTGCCGCCCACGGGGTAGATTCCCGGAACGATCCAGATGGCGACGGCGCAGGCGATGGTGGTGACGAGCCAGCGTAGGATGAAGCGCATGGTACCTCCTCGGTAGCCTGTGGCTGACGGGTCATATTGTAGCGGCCCCTCGCCCCGCGGCCCGCGTCACGTCCGTCTCGCCCCGCGGCCTGGTGTGCGAGTCGTAGAGCCCGCGGCCACACCGGCGCTTTAATGCGCTAAAGTGGTTCGGGTCGAGAGCAAGAGGTTGCGTGTGGGAGCTGGCGGGTACGGTGCTGCGCGCGAACGTCCGCGAGCGAGGGCCTCGCGAGCCAAAGGCTGCGGGCGACGGAGGAGGGACGTCATGGGCGTGAGTGACACCGACAAAGGCCGTGTCGCGAGCAGTGCCGAGAAGGACGAGACGCTCGCCCGCCTGCTGGACGCGATCTGCTCGCTCCAGACGTCGGAGGAGGCCCGCGCCCTGCTGAGCGACCTCTGCACGCCGCGAGAGATGGCCGACCTTTCGCAGAGGCTCGAGGTGGCGCGGATGCTCTCGCAGGGGCGCTCCTACCTTGACGTCTCGCGTGCGACGGGCGCGTCCTCCACGACGGTGAGCCGCGTTTCCAAGTGCCTCAACGGCCCGGCGGGCGGGTATCGGCTGGTTCTCTCGCGCCTGGACTGACGCCGGGGTACGGTCAGGCGGCGAGAAGGCCAAGGCCCGGCCGGGCGCCGCCCGTGATGTGACTGCGCGCCACGGAAAAGACGTCCGAGCGCGGATTCCCCGCAACCGGGACCGCGCTCGGGCGCCTCTCCGCCAGGAACCTTTCGCCCCCGCCTACCCGATGACCTCCATGGTCACGACGGCCATCTTCGCAATTGCGCCGCGGGTCGTAGAGTCGCGCGGGCCCAGCTCGCCGGTGGTGCCATAGCCGGTCATGATGCCCATCTCGTAGCACCAGGCCACCGCCTCCCGCGCGAACGACATGACCTTGGAGGCGTCGGGCGCGCTCGCGTAGACGGACGGGTCGGCCGTGGTGTCCACGCCGCAGTACGCGGCATAGCGCGCGAGCATCGTGGCGGCCTCCTGTCGGTTCACGGGGTCGTCGGGACGCATGGCAACCGGCTCGCCGGTCTCCGCGTCCACGTCGCCCGTCATGATGCCCTCGCGGTACGCCCAGTTGAGCGCGGCCGTGTAGTAGGCGTAGTCCTTGACGTCTGACATGCCCGTCTGGTTTGCCTCGAACGCGGAGGAGCTCGTCGTCGCGTCGGAGTCCGGGTTCGCGTGGCGGTAGAGGATCGTGGCGAGCTGCCCGCGCGTCACGGTGTCATCGGCGCCAAAGCGCACGGTCGTGCTGCCGGCGCTCGTGTAGCCGGTGAGGAGCCCGGCTTCGGTCGCAGCCATGATCCAGCCCTCGGCCCAGCTCCCGTCTACGTCGCTGTAGACGCCATTCGGCGTGAGGCCGCTCATCACGCGAATCTCGAACGTATCGTCCGACGACCCAAGGCTCACGGTCACGGTCGCCGTACCCTGGCCCACCGCGGTGATCGTGCCGGCCTTGGCCACCGAGACGTGCGCGGGGTTTGAGCTCTCCCAGGTGAAGCTCGAGCCCTCTATGGCGGGCCGGCCCACTCCGGAGTTCGTGAGGTAGAAGGTGGGCGTGGCGCTCTGGCCCAGGCCGAGGTCGTACCAGCCGCCCTGCGACGTCGTGCCAACGCTGACGGTAAGGCTCGGCTCGAAGAACGAGAGGTCGACCTCGACCTCGTGGGTTGCTGTCACGTTGCCCGAACGGCTCGTCGCGTTCGGCGACGCGGAGGAGAAGAACTGCACCCAGCGCAGGATGCCGTCGGAGCCACGGAAGCAGCCGATGCCGACGGACTTGTAGCTCGAGCTGAGGATGTTCGCCCGATGCCCCGAGGAGTTCATCCACCCGTCCATGACCGTCGCCGGCGTCGCCTGTCCCGCCGCGATGTTCTCGCCCGCCGACCCCCGTATCGAGGTGATGGTGAAGCAGCTCTTCCCGTTGGGGCGCGTGTGGTCCCAGTAGACCGTCGTCTCGGCGGCGCGCTGCATGGCCACCTCGAGCAGGGTGGCGTCCATCGTGAGCGGGGAGAGGCCCGCCGCCGCGCGCTCCTGGTTCACGAGGTCGAGCACCTGGTAGGC
>CAZCTE010000223.1:0-2633 GCA_964501395.1 uncultured Atopobium sp. | reverse complement strand
GGCACGAGACGCGCGTCTCGTCCAACGGCGAGCAGGTCACGGCCTCGTCCTCGACGCACATGCACGGGGCGGGCCTCTACCTGCTGAGCGGGCTGGAGAGCCGCTACGGCTATGCCAACGACACCTCGGCGCGCGGCCTGGCGCGGCTCGCCGACGACCTCTCCGACCTCTGCCCCTGGCGCGCGCCCGCGGGGCGTCGCTCGGTGGAGGCAATCGAGGAGCTCCCCCTCACGTCGCCCAACGTCATCGAGGTCGAGCCCTCGAGCGTGCCCTCCGCCGAGAAGGCCCGCGTGGTCAACGCGATCTGCGCCCAGGCGCGGGGCTTCTCCCCGCAGATCGTCGAGGTCCATGCCGACTACCAGGACCGTCTGCAGGACGTTGCCGTGGTCAACTCCGAGGGGCTGCTCGCCCGCGATCGGCGCGTGGTGACCACGATCCGCCTCTTTGTGACCGCCTCCGACGGTGAGCGCTCCAACGGCGCCTGGTCGAACTTCTCGGCGTGCCGGGGCTTCGAGTTCGTGGCGGACGAGGGGGGCCGCGCGCGCATGATTGAGGCCACGTGCTCCACGGCCATCGACGGCCTGCGGGCCGTGACGGTGGCGCCCGAGGTCATGCCGGTGGTGGTGGACTCGGGGACCTTCGTGCACGAGGACTGCGGCCACCCGCTGGAGAGCACGCACCTCGCGGGCGGCACGAGCGTGTTCTTTGGCAGGATCGGCGAGCAGGTGGCCTCGCCGCTCGTGACCATCGCCGACAGCGGGGCCCTGGGCGGCCTCTGCGGCTCCAACGCCATGAGCGACGAGGGCGTGCCCTCGGCCGAGAACGTGCTCATCGAGGACGGCGTGCTGCGCGGCTACATGGTTGACCGCCTGGGCAGCCGGCAGCTGGGCATGCCCATGACGGCGGCCGGGCGGCGCCAGGACTACCGCTTTGCGCCGGTGGCCCGCATGACCAACACCTACCTGCGATGCGGCGCCACGCCCACGGCCGACATCATCCCGTCGGTGGACCACGGGCTCTACGTGCGCGAGGTGGGCGGCGGCAACGTGGATCCGGCCACGGGCCGCTTCAACTTCCTCGCCGCCTCGGGCAACCTGATCGAGCACGGCGAGCTCACCAGCCCCATCTCCAACATCAACCTCTCGGGCGACAGCATAGACGCCCTCAGGCGGATCGTGGCGGTGGGCGACAGCTACTTCCCGGACCCCGGCTCCTTGTGCGGCGCGGACTCCGGGCTCATCTACGTGACCGCGTTCATGCCGCGCATCCTCATCGACGGCATGATGGTGGGTTAGGGGGACGCCATGACACGGACCTGCGAGGTGCTGGCGCAGCTGGCCGCGGCGCACGCGGACGAGGTCGAGGGGCTGGAGCTCGACGAGACCTGGACGGCGAGCCGCGAGGTCTCCGCCACGCCCGAGGGGCTCGACGGCACCACCTACGAGCTTGCCCAGCGCTACGTGCGCACGGCGGGCGAGCGCGTGGGCTACGCGCGCAGCGAGGACGCGGGCGAGACCCTCGACGAGCTGGTGGCCGAGGCGCTGCGCCAGGCGCGGACCGTGGAGCGCTCGGTGCCGCCGGGCGCGCTCGTGGCGCCGGACCCGGACGAGGCGCCGGACGAGGCTCCCGAGGCGCTGCCGGCGCCCGACGTCGCCGCGATGGCGGACGCGGCGCGCGCGGGGCTCGACGCCCTGCTCGCGCGCGCGGGCGAGACGCGGGCGGCGCGCTGCACGGTGCGTGCCTTCGACGAGCGGCGGCTGGTGTCCAACTCGCTCGGCCTCAGCCGGGCGGGGTCGCACCGCCACTACCTGGCGCGCATGGACTACATCGCGGTGGGGGAGCGCGAGCTGTACGACGTGACGGTGCGCTCCTACGCGGCGCGGCTCGAGGACCTGGACCTTGGGGAGCTCGCGGCGCGCGCGGTCGCCCAGGGCGAGGCGTCGCTTGACGGCGGCTCGGTCGAGAGCGGCCGCTACCCTGTGGTGATCTCGCGCGAGGTGGCCTGCCGGATGCTCGTGGGCATGTGGGCGGCCTTCTCGGCGGACAAGATGGCAACGGGCCAGAGCCTCATGGCGGGCCGCGTGGGCGCGCGCGTGGCGTCCGAGGCGGTGACGCTGCTCGAGCCGGGCGAGGACGGCCTGCCGGGCGCGCCGGGCCGCGTGGGGCTGGACAGCGAGGGCGTGCGCCGCGCGGGCCACGTGGTCGTGGACCGCGGCGTCCTGAGGGCCCCGCTCAGCGACGTCTCCTGGGCGCGGCGGCTGGGCGTGGAGCCGAGCGGCAACGCGGGGCGGCGCGAGGGCCTGGGGCGCATCGTGCCCAACGACGTGGTCATAGCGCCGGCCAACCTCTGCGTGGCGCCGGGCGAGAAGACCCTGGAGGAGCTTCTCGCCCAGATGGGCGACGGCATCTACCTCACCGAGATCGGCGACATCTACCACTCGTTCAACCTGGCCTCGGGCGGCATCTCCGCGCCGGTGCGCGGCGTGCGCGTCCGCGGCGGGCGGCTCGCGGAGCCCATCGCCGCGATGTCGGTGACCGACGACCTTGCCGCGCTGCTCGAGGGCGTGGTGGCCGTGGGCGACACCCTCTCCTGGAGCGACCTCGAGGACCTCGACGCGCTGTGGTGCGGGGCG
>CAZCTE010000222.1:0-2646 GCA_964501395.1 uncultured Atopobium sp. | reverse complement strand
CCCGCCTACCGCGAGGCGCGCTCGGGGATGTCGCCGGAGCGGTAGGCGGCGAGCAGGCCGCGCAGGTCCGCGATCTGCTCGCGAATCTCCGCACCGGTGTCGGTGTCGTTGACCGTGAGGGGCTGGGCCTCCGTCTCAAAGCGGTCGTCGTCGCTCATGATGTCCGCGTTGAGGTCGAGCACGTCGGAGATGGAGCTGAAGGGGCGGTGCGCCTTGATGCGCATGCCGTTGGAGTCCGAGATGAGCGTGTAGCCGCCGATGCCCGTGGTCTTGTGGTAGGCCTGGCAGAAGCCGCCGTCGATGACGACGAGATGGCCGTTGGCCCGCACGGGGCTCTCGCCCTTCGAGGCGTGGACGGGCGTGTGGCCGTTGATGATGTGGCCGTGGTCCGGGTCGACTCCGAAGTCCTCGAGGATGCGGCGGCAGGCCTGGGGGTCGTTCGTGAGGGCGTAGTAGGGGTCGCGCGGCTCCTCCCAGGTGCTGCGGTCCTTGAAGTAGGTGCGCTCGAAGGTCTTGACCACGCGCCCCGAGAGCGGGGAGTAGCGGCCGCACCAGAGGTACCACATCCAGTCGAGCGAGACCTCGTCGTGCTCGTGCCAGGCGCGGCGGGCGAGACGGTCGGCGTAGTCGTAGTAGGCCTTGCCGTAGAGCATCTGGCCCTGGTGGTTCACCGGGTGGAAGGTGCCGTCCTCGTTCATGGGAACGCAGGCGTGGAAGAGCACGTCGTCGTTGTGGACGAGGTAGGCGCTGCCGTGCTCGTAGAGGAAGCCCACGTGCGCGGACAGCTTGTAGGAGCTGCGCACCGCGGAGAGCAGGTTGCTCATCACGCGCTCCTCGTCGTCGGAGAGCGCGTAGGGGTCGGCCGGGTCGAGGGTGGGGAAGTCCGTGGTCACAAGCTCGTAGTCCGTGTCGCCCACGCGCGCCGTGCCGCGCTCGGGGTCCACGGTCCCCAGGAGCAGCCGGTCCTCCATGTGCCAGTTGGGGTGGCGCCGGATGGTCTGCCCCTCGAGCTTGAAGAGGATGACCGAGATGGCCTTCTCGAGCGGCGTCATGGCGTCGTCCGCCCGGTAGGTGGACTCGGCGAAGAGGGCGAGCTCGCGCAGGGAGATGCCGTAGGAGCCCTCGAGGATCTTGAGGGTGTCGTAGCGGATGTTGTTGCGGATCACGGCGGCCAGGCACGTGGCCGACCCCGCGGCGGCGCCCATCCACACGATGTCGTGGTTGCCCCACTGCAGGTCCACGGAGTGGTACTCCATGAGGCGGTCGAGGATCTTGTCGGCGTGGGGGCCGCGGTCGAACACGTCTCCCACGAGGTGCAGGTGGTCGACCGCGAGCCGCTTGATGAGCGCGGCCAGGGAGACGATGAAGTCGTCCGCCGAGCCGGTGTCCACGATGGAGTCGATGATGCGCTGGTGGTAGCTCTGGCGCCGGTCGATCTCGTCGGGGGCGGCGTGGAGCAGCTCGTCGATGATGTAGGCGTACTCCTGCGGCATGGCCTTGCGCACCTTGGAGCGCGTGTAGGAGCTCGAGAGGTAGCGCGCCAGGCGCACGAGCCGCATGAGCGTGATGGCGTACCACTCGGCCGAGACCACGCCGGCGGACTTGAGCCGGCGGAGCTTGCGCTTGGGGTAGTAGATGAGCGTGCAGAGCTCGGCCTGCTCCTCGTGGGTGAGCTCGAAGCGGAAGGTGGCCGCCACGCGCTCGCGGATGACGCCGGAGCAGTTGTTGAGGATGTGCTTGAAGGCCTCGTACTCGCCGTGCACGTCCGAGATGAAGTGCTCGGTGCCCTTGGGGAGGTTGAGGATCGCCTCGAGGTTGATGACCTCGGAGACGGCCGAGCGGGCGGTGGGGAACTTCTCGGAGAGGAGCTCGAGGTACTTCCTGTCCGGGGTGCGGGTCCTGTCGGTCGTGCGCGTCTTGGCCATGGGGATCATCTTCCTCGCGTTGTGGGGGCGCCCCTCGGCCGCCCGTGGTCACGGCCCCTTCGCCCCCGGCGTCTCTCCTCTGACCATAGTAGACCTTTCAGGGGGTGGAGGGCTCCTCCGCTGGTGGACGGGGCCGAAGGGGCTCTGCGGCCGGTGGCCCCGCGTCCAGGCCGCGTGCGTCCCGCGACCACGCTCGCGGCCGCGACGCCTCTCGCCGTCGTCTCAACCGTAACCAAATCGAAACAAACAGCTACGTAGTTCCGTAACGTTTTAGGTTGGCTGATGCTATACTCCCGAAGGTTTTGTGGATGCATCGGACTTTGCTTCGCCTTGTCCCTTATACGACCGCGCAGGCTCAGGTTGCCGGCGAGGTCCGAGAAATAGGAGGAACGCATGGCAGACACCGTTACGACCACGATCGACAGCGTCGAGGCGCTGCAGGCGCGCATAGCTGAGATGCGCGCCGCGCAGGCCGAGTTCGCCAAGTTCACCCAGGAGCAGGTGGACAAGATCTTCTACGCGGCCGCCATGGCCGCCAACAAGGCCCGCATCCCGCTGGCCCAGATGGCCGTCGAGGAGACGGGCTACGGCATCGTGGAGGACAAGGTCATCAAGAACCACTACGCCTCCGAGTACATCTACAACAAGTACAAGGACATGAAGACCTGCGACGTCATCTCCGACGACACGGCCTTCGGCTACAAGGAGATCGCCGAGCCGC
>CAZCTE010000221.1:0-2662 GCA_964501395.1 uncultured Atopobium sp. | reverse complement strand
GGTAGATGCGCGCGTGGTGCGTCACCGCGTTGCAGCGCAGCATGACGCGCTGGGTAAGCGCATCTCCCAAGCGATCGCATGCGCTCTCGCGCTTCGACCGGCTCGCCACGGGTTCGCGCTGGTCTAAGCCTATCACCGTCGCCATGATTCTCGCCGGATTCCTCCTTGCGTTCGTTCCCGCCATTCCCATCATGATGTTCGGCGGTGTCATCTCCACGCTCGGCCAGGCTGTCTCCAGCGCACTTGTGCAGGCGGGAGCCCCTGACGTTGTGGGGAACTTCCTTGCCGGCGTGGTGTTCAACAGTCTGTGTTTCGGCACGATGATGGTCGGCTACGTGTTTGGCATCAACCTCGTGTTCGGCTTCTATGAAGAGTCGGACTATATGGCGCGCATCGGCTACGTGTTCGACCACACCATGGCGCGCTTCGGACTGCAGGGGAAGTCGCTCATGCCGTTCCTCATGTGCCTGGGATGCACGATGGGCGGCGTGTCGGGCTCGCGCGTTATCGACTCATGGGGGCAGCGCATGCTCACCGTCATGATGGCATGGGCCATCCCGTGCGGCTCCACATGGGGCGTGGTGCCAGTGCTTGCCGTCGCGTTCTTCGGCGTAGCCGGCGCGCCGCTTGTGATCGTAGGGATATTCATTGTGATGCTCGTCATCATGGGTGTTGCGGGTAAGGTGTTCAGGCCGCACCTGGTGGCGGAGGGCGAGCGCATGGGTATGGTTATGGAGCTTCCGCCCTACCATCGCCCTCACGTGAAGAACGTCGTGCGCGGTGCCCTGCTCAAGAGTCGCCAGATGTTCGTGCGCGCCATTCGCGTGGTGACCATCTTCGCGTTCATCATCTGGGCGCTCACCTACACTACGACTGGCGGCGTCGAGGGGTCGGCGCTTTACGCGCTGGGCACCGCTATCGAGCCGGTGACGAGGCTGTTCGGCATGGGGTGGCAGACCTTCACGGCGTGGCTTTGCGCACTCGTCCTCAAGGAATCTGCCCTCGGCGTGCTCTCGAGCCTTTTTACGGGCACGGCAACTCCGAACGCCGTCCTCGTGGGAATCATGACTGGTGGTGGGGTGGCTGCGACAAACGTCGGCGAGATCATGGCGCAGGCAATTTCTGCCCCCGAGGCCCTCGCCTTCATCTTCGCGTTCACGTTCAACATGCCGTGCGCCGCAAGCGTATCTGCTGCCTGGGCTGAGGTTCATTCGACAAAATGGACCGTCATAACGGCGGCATTCTACATAGCCTCCTCGCTTTTGGTCGAATGCGTGGTTTACCATGTGAGTTCGTTGTTCTTCTAGCAAGCGTCTTTCTTTCGGAGAGCAGGAGGGCGGATGGCGCCGTCTCATCCATAACGCGTTCGCCCGTGTTGCAGCATGCGAATCATTTCCATGACCCTTTGGTGCCCCCTGTGATGTCACCTGGTACAACAAGCTGGTCGACGCGAGCGCACCGAAGGCCAGCGACCACGACGCCCCGCCTCATTGCCCAAAGGCGGGGCGAGTGACGATAGAGAGAAGCGCGGTGCAGCGAGAAGCCAGCGAGAAGCTCAAGACAAGCGGGATCGGCGCCCTCGACTACCATCGTCCAGCATGGTAGAGGCTTGGCAGACGGGTATCACCATCTGCTGGTTAGTAATCGTGAACAGGCTGATGATCGACCGAGATCCGGCGTCCACATGATAGCTCCTCGCAAGGAGGGCTATGGCTCATCAGCTATAGCGCACGTCGACCGCAGCCTAAAAGCAGGCCCTCCTCAGTACGAGAATGAAGCTCACAGGTTAAGATGTACTAACGTGAGACTTCACGGGTGTCTCGGCAGACCAATAGGCACAATGCTCCACATATCCCCGAGAAGCAAAGCCTACGCAGAACGTAAAGACAGTTAGGAGAGTTCCTATGGAGAGTGCACGCTACACATGGACGGACTTCTACGAAAAGTTCGCCGACACCCTCCTGACCTTCAAGGACGATCGCGAGACGCTGATTGACACAATCCAGTCGGCCTATGACTCCATCAACATGAAGTTTCCCAAGCTGGACAGCACCCCTCATCCGGCAGACATCGACCCCTTCACGGTGTTTGGGCTCTTCAACAAGGGAATATCCGAGAAAACCCGTCGGAGCATAGTCGACGCCCTTGCCCACGAGTTCGATATCAACGCCGAGCTCCCGAAGGATTACGCAGGTGTACCCCTCGTCAACAACCTCAACGCCACGTTCTATGCCTTTGTGGATGACAGCCGCCGCAGAGAGGGGGATATCGACAACCTCTGGAGCGTGTTCGAAAGGGGATTGGCGCTCGCCAGAGACGACAACCCGGTAGCAAGGGACTCGTTCTGCAAGGTGTTCGATCGCGCAAGCACCCAGTTCGGTGTCAGATGGAAACTGACAATGGGGCTCTTCTGGGCGTGCCCCAGCTACTTTATCAGTCTCGACTCACGCAGCCGATGGTTCGTAGGCGACAAGGCAATGGCCGGTCCCACGCTCGCACGAGCCGTACCCAAGGAGCGTAACGCCCCGATTCATGACGGGAGAGCCTATCTCGAAACCTGTGACATCGCCCGCTCTTGCCTAGGCACAGAGGACTGCCCGTATCAGAGTCTCCCTGCCCTGTCTGACGCGGCCTTCAAAGAATCAGAGCGAGTCAACGAAGA
>CAZCTE010000220.1:1303-2675 GCA_964501395.1 uncultured Atopobium sp. | reverse complement strand
CCCGCGCTTCTCGCTACAGCTCCCCGCGCACGGCGAGGATGAACTCCCGCGTGCCCAGCGTCTCAGGCTCGGGCAGCGTGGTGATTCTCGCCAGGTCGCCCGTCATCCTCCCGGACTCGATCGTACGGATCGTGGCGGCCTCCAGCCGGTCCGCAAAGGCCACGAGCTCGGGCAGCCCGTCCAGCTCGCCGCGCTTGCGCAGGGCGCCCGACCAGGCAAAGATCGTGGCCACCGAGTTGGTGGACGTGGGCTCGCCCTTGAGGTGCTTGTAGTAGTGGCGCTGCACGGTGCCGTGCGCGGCCTCGTACTCGTAGTAGCCGTGCGGGGACACCAGCACCGAGGTCATCATCGCCAGGCTGCCAAAGGCCGAGGAGAGCATGTCGCTCATGACGTCGCCGTCGTAGTTCTTGCAGGCCCAGATGAAGCCGCCCTCGGACTTGACCACGCGCGCAACCGCGTCGTCGATGAGCGTGTAGAAGTACTCGATGCCCGCCGCCTCAAAGCGCGCGCGGTACTCGGCCTCGTAGAGCTCCGCGAAGATGTCCTTGAAGCGGTGGTCGTAGGTCTTGGAGATCGTGTCCTTGGTGGCAAACCACAGGTCCTGGCCGGTGGCGAGCGCGTACTCGAAGCAGCTGCGCGCGAAGCTCTCGATGGAGGCGTCCAGATTGTGCTGGCCCTGGACCACGCCCGGGCCGTCGAAGACGTGGACGAGCTCGCGGCGCTCCGTGCCGTCCGCGCCGGTGTAGACCAGCTCGACCTTGCCGGGCGCGTCGACGCGCATCTCGGTGTTCTTGTAGACGTCGCCATAGGCGTGGCGGGCGATGGTTATGGGCTTCTTCCAAGTGGTGACCGTGGGCTCGATGCCGCGGACCACGATGGGCGCGCGGAAGACCGTGCCGTCCAGGATGGCGCGGATGGTGCCGTTGGGGCTCTTCCACATGCTCTTGAGGCCGTACTCCTCCACGCGCGCGGCGTTGGGGGTGATGGTGGCGCACTTCACGGCCACGCCCAGGCGCTTGGTGGCCTCGGCGGAGTCAATGGTGACCTGGTCGTTTGTGGCGTCGCGGTTCTCAAGGCCCAGGTCGTAGTACTCGGTCTTGAGGTCCACGTAGGGGGAGATGAGCTCGTCTTTGATGATCTGCCAGATGATGCGGGTCATCTCGTCGCCATCCATCTCGACGAGCGGGGTCTTCATCTCGATCTTGACCATGCGTGCCTCCCTGCGTAGGCGTGCGCGCGTGGATGCGTGGTCGCGGATGCCCGGGCGAAGGTGCCCGGGTGCGCGCACGTAGGTGACGTCAGCCCGACAAGCTTAGCAGGCGGGCGAGCAGGGCGGGCGCGGTGCGGGCGCTGCGTGAACGCTGGGTGTCCG
>CAZCTE010000220.1:0-1203 GCA_964501395.1 uncultured Atopobium sp. | reverse complement strand
CGGCGGCCAGCCACCCCGGCAGCTCGGAGCTCACCACGCGCGCGCAGGCGTAGGCGTCTGCAAGCTCGAGGGTGGCCACGTGCTCGTAGCTTGTCTGCGTGGGTGCAAGGGCGAGCGCCTGGCCCTCGTTGGGAACGAGCAGCCTGACCGCATTGGATACGGGGTCGTAGGCGGCCGCCGCAACGCGCGGGCTTCTCCGCACCTCCTCCAGCGACGAGAAGGACGGCGCGTCCAGCGTGGGGTCGAGCATGACCTGTGCGAGCTCGGTCACGTAGCGGACGGGCCCGGCGGGGCCTGACGCGGAGAATCCCTCGAGCTGCCACGGAATGTCCCCGGAGCCTGCGGCAAGCTCCGCGGAGATGGGGTCGCCGTCGGACGTGACGAGGCCGGTGTCAAAGCGTGCGGACGTTCCGTCCGGCGCCACGGCGAGCGTGCCCTCCGCAGAGACGCGCGCGAACGTCATGACGAGGTAGTCGCCCAGGACGTGGCGGCTCTCGCCCCAGGGCTCCGGCTTGGCGAGACCCGCGAGGCGCTCGAGGGCCTCCTCGCGGGAGCCCAGCGCGACTGTCTGCGAGAAGTCGCGATAGGGGTCGGCGTCGCTGCCGGCCGCCGTTGCGAAGGCGGCCCAGGGTCCGCGCGCGGGCTCGACGAGCCCGTCGAGCCCCACATCGCCGGCGCTGCCCGCGTCGACCTCCGTGAGCGCCCAGCGCTTGCCCGCGACGGGTCGGGCCGAGCGCCGCAGCGTCACGCGGACGGGGGACGAGCCGTCTGCCTTGAGGTAGCGCAGCGAGAAGGTCACGTTGCTGCGCGTGCCCTCGAGCGCGCCGGACGAGCGGGCCACGCGGAAGTCCTCCTCGAGCGTGGCCATGGGGTCCACGTCGACGGGGAGCACCTGGTAGAGAAGCGAGAGCTGCTCGCTCGAGCAGCGCACGTCGGCGTGGAAGTCCTGCGGCAGGTCCGCCTGGGCGCGCGCGGAGACCGCGACGGTGGGGGCGGGGGTCGGGCGCGGCTCGGGGTCTTGCTGCGTTTCTGCCTCGGGTTCTGCCTGGGGTGCCGGCTCGGGCTCGGGTGCCGGCTCGGGGACGTACGTGATGGTGAACCTGATGGGCGGCTCGTGGTCGGGCCCCGGCCCCGCGGGCGGCGCGGGTGCGTCCTTCTCATCAGCGGGCTTCTCGGCAGGCTCGGCCTCAGGCTCCGGCGCAG
>CAZCTE010000219.1:0-2712 GCA_964501395.1 uncultured Atopobium sp. | reverse complement strand
TCCCTTGCGGAGCTGTTCTACATGGACAAGACGGCAGAGAGGTTTCAGAACAGCAAGAGGCTCGCAGAAGAGCGGCTGACGGCGGAGTCAACCTTTCGTACCGGCATACTCACAGATGACGGCGAGCTGTTCCTCGCGGTGCCCAGAGAGCTCTCCGTCCTCAACGAAAAAATCCTCAAAGACGAGCGGCGGATCTCGGCCGTCCTCTCGTCGCTCCCTCCCATCGCAGTCGGCGCGCTCGTCCGCAGCCTCGTGATTGATGAGGTGGTCTGCTCAAACGAGCTCGAGGGCGTGCACAGTACCAGGAGACAGATCAACGAGCTGCTCGAGTCGACTCCCTCCGAGGCGGGCAAGCTCGAGCGGAAGCGCTTTCGGGAACTTGCCCGCCTATATCTCGAGCTGAGCGATAATGCGCGCATCTTTCCGAAGACCCCGGAGGACATCCGCCTCATCTACGACCGCATCATGACGGGAGAGGACCTCGGGGATGATGCCCCGGACGGAGCGCTGTTCAGAAAGGGCGAGGTGGGCGTCCACGGGGCCGGCGGGAGAATCATCCACAGCGGCATCATGCCAGAAAGCCGCATCATATCCGCCATGTCAAAGATGCTCGCGCTCACCGCGTCCCCCGATATTCCGGAGACGTACAGCGCCGTTGTCTCTCACTTTCTGTTTGAGTACGCGCACCCCTTCTACGACGGCAACGGAAGGACCGGTCGCTATCTGCTTGCGCTCTACCTGAGCCGTCCCCTCTCCACGCTCACCGCCCTCTCGGTCTCTCGGGCCATTGCAGAGAACAGAGGACCCTACTACCGCGCGTTCAGAGACGCCGAGACGCCGCTCAACCACGGGGAGCTGACCAATTTCGTACTCACCATGCTTGGCTATGTCAGCTCGGCGCAGGAGCGCACGCTCGGCGGCCTTGAGGTGCGGAAGGGCCAGCTCGAGGTGATGAGGGAGGCTATCGCAGGGCTCAAGGACACCTATGCGCTAGGTGACAAGGAGCGCGACGTTGTCTATATGCTCGCGCAATATGCGCTCTTCGGGGCCTTTCCGGACGTCCCCCTGAGCGCGATAGCCGAGTTCCTGGGCATCAAGAACGGCATGACGAGAAAGCACGTGAGGCGCCTCGAGGAGATGGGGCTCGTCGTTGCCGTGAGCAGGCGCCCCCTGCGCTTCGCGCTCGCCGACAGGGCGCGACAGCTCCTCGAGACGCCGGGCGATGCTTGGAGCTCGCGATGACCCTCCGCGCGCTCCGCTAGAAGAGGGAACGAGATTCTCTCCAAAGATATTGTGGCGCCTGATACTATGTGCTATATAGTATTAGACGCCAACAAGCATTCCTCGAAGGGAGGTATATGGACAAGCAGATGAAGCGCGGGTTCACGGAGGCGTGCGTCCTGGCCGTCCTTGCCCGAGGGGAGTCCTACGGCTACCGGATCGTGCGTGACGCCCCGCCCGCGCTCGAGCTCACCGAGTCGACCCTCTATCCCGTGCTCAAGCGCCTTGAGCAGGCCGGCTGCGTGGCAACGCGCACGGCTGAGCACAACGGTCGCCTGCGCAGGTACTACCGCGTGGAGGACCTAGGGGTCGAGCGCCTCCGGGCGTTTCTCGGCGAGCGGGCCGATGTCATGAGCGTCTACGACTTTGTGGAGCAGGCCGTCCGCGATGCCTCCGAGGCGCAGCGGGACCGTCCCACTGCGGGAGCGGGCGGCGTTGCCGCGACCATGCCTCTATCACCAACCGTCTAGGGAGCCGAACATGAGCAAGGAAGACTACCTGAGAAGACTGCGCGACCTGCTCGCCTGTCTGCCTGCCGGGCAGCTTGAGGAGTCGGTGTCGTTCTTGGCGGAGGCCATCGACGATCGCATCGAGTCGGGCATGTCCGAGGAGGAGGCCGTGGCGGCGATGGGTGCCCCCGGGGCCGTGGCCGTGGCCATCCTCGACGATCTGCCTGCGGTGCCGCGTGCGATCGCAAAGACCAAGCGGAGGAGCACCGTGCTGCTCTGGGTACTTGTCGTGCTGGGCTCGCCCCTGTGGGTCCCGCTCGTCCTCTCGTTCGCCGCGGTGGTCGCGATTGTCTACCTCTGCATCTGGATTCTTGCCCTGTGCGTCTGGATCCTCGCGGCCGCGTGTGTGGTGGCTGCGTTCATGATGCTCGCGCTCGCCTTCGATGGCCTGCTCATCGGGCTGACGCCCTTCGTGGTCGCCACGTCTGGCGTCGCGCTCGCCCTTCTCGGGGTGGGTCTTCTCACGGGCGCCGGCGCTTGGGCGGTCTCCCGCCAGATCGCCCGCCTCTCGGCCCTGTGGGTGAGAAAGGCCCTCTCGCCGTTTCGCAAGGACGGTGGGAGCCACGGGGAAGGCGCCGGCAGGCGCGGCTCGGGACGACCTCGCAGCCCCCTGGCCTCCGATGCGGCGGCGCTCGTCGCGTGATTCCCTGTCCAACGAGTGAAAGGACCAACAGCTATGACCACAGCGAAAAAGGCCTATCTTGCAGTGAGCGGAGGCCTTATCGCCGTCGGCGTCGTGCTTGCCGCGCTGGGATTTGCCCTCTCGGGCTTTGACCCGAAGGTGTTCTCGGCATCATATGACGCTCGCACCGGCACGCTCGAGCTTGGCGGCGTCGAGGTGGAGGATGTCTCGGGGCTGCCCCTCCTGGAGCAGCTTTCCGAGCTCGGCGGCGTTGAGTTTGGGTCTCGCGTCTCGTGACGG
>CAZCTE010000218.1:0-2714 GCA_964501395.1 uncultured Atopobium sp. | reverse complement strand
TCGAGCATGGTGCCGGCTCCGGCCGCGGCCGAAAGGCCGAACGCACCAAGGCCGAACAGGCCGCGGCGGGTCAGCATCGCCCGCGAGTGCTTGCTATCGCTCATGACAGCCTCCATCTCCCCTGACGTCTTCCATGACTTCCTTCCTTCCTTTTCCCTGGGCAACGTGGCCCTCAGCGTGCCAAGCTGCCGTATCGCCTCGAGTGTAACGGGTTATGCCCACCACACCCGCCGATGCCACTGCTGTCGCGAACCAAGCGCGCCGATTGTCACGGTAAACGGTCAAACGCGTAAAGAGTCTGTTACGGGCTCTTCCAAATAAAAAAGTCCTCTTGGCGCTTCTCGGCGTGCGACTCGGCTGCGCTCCTCCTCCCACATCGCGGACCTCGCACTTCTTCCCCAGCCCTCACGGAGTTGGCTCAAGCACCGCGCACGGGCCGCCACGACCCCCGCAGGATGGGTCCTCGCTCCCCCGCGGACGGGCGCCCAGCGCATGGCGGGACCGGGCGCCCGCCCGACGTGAAGGGGGAGGGAGAAGCATCATCGGCGCGCTACGAGTTGTCCTTGTACATCTCGGGCACGTCGTCGATGGTCTTCCAGGTGGCAAGAGCCTCTTCCCTGCTCATGCCGTTGGAGATGGCGTCCTTGCGGCAGGCGTTGACGGCCTGGATCTCCTTCATGCGCGGGCCGGTGAGCGTGTAGCCCTTCATCGAGACGAGCGTGAGGACCCACGCGATCATCGGGATGACGCAGAAGAGGACGATGGTCAGGACGTTCATGCCGTCCGCGTAGGGCGTGGTGGTGTCGGGCAGGTCGCTCAGGCCGACGAGGGTGATCGCGATGCCCACGACCGTGGTGGACAGCGAGCTCACGAGCTTGTCGACAAAGGAGAAGAGCGTGCCGATGACGCCCGGCGCGTAGTTGCCGGAGCGGTACATCTCGTAGTCGGAGCAGTCCGCGACCATGGGGATGGCCATGTCGGCGGTGGAGTAGTACGAGCCGTAGCCCAGGCCGTAGAGCACGATGAAGAGCACCGTGTACACGTTGAGCGTGATGTGGAAGCCGCCGTCGGTGCTGAAGATGGAGAGCACACGGCTGGGATCGCTGGAGTCCCACATGGAGAGCAGGATCACGACGCCCAGGTAGAGCACGAGCGCGACCGAGGTGAACGTGACGAGCGTCTTCTTCTGGCCGTACTTCTGGCTGATGCGCAGGCCGCTCAGGAAGAACGGCACCGAGAACACGTAGCCCATCACGTACATGGGCAGGTAGAGCCCGTTGTAGTCACCCATCATGCAGGAGTAGAGCAGGACGCCGACCGTGGTGTTGGTGGCCACGGAGAAGGCGAACTTGGTGCCGGAGGCGGCCACGATGAGGCGCTGGAGCTCCTTGTTGGCCTTGAGGATCTGCACGTAGTCCTTGATCTCGAGGTGGGTCTCCTCCTCCCCGCCGCCGAGGCCCCAGAACTCCTTGCGGTCCTTGCCGGCGATGCCGATGACGGCAAGCGCGGTGAGACCCGCGGACAGGAAGATCACCAGCGGGATGAGGAAGTTGAAGAACTCCTCGGTGCCAAAGCCGACCATGCCGCCCACGATGGAGGCGGAGGCCATGGTCACGCCCATGCCCAGCAGCGACGCGACGGTGTTGAAGAGCGTGAAGGTCGGGCGCTGCTTGGGGTCGTTGGTGAGGCAGGTCTGCCCGGAGCGCGTGCAGGACGTCTGGATCGAGTAGCCGATCATGAGCAGGACGTAGAAGAACGTGTAGGCCACGTACTTGACCACCGTGGCGTCCTCCGGGATGAGGCGCGTGCCGTAGAACACGCACAGGGAGGACACGATCATGACCGCGTTACCCAGGATCATGAACGGGCGGAACTTGCCGATCTTGGTCTCGGTGCGGTCGATGAACATGCCCACGACCGGGTCGACAAACGCGTCGAAGGCGCGCGTCACCGTGACCATCGTGGTGGCGAACGCCAGGACGAGGCCCAGGACGCCGTTCGCGTAGTACGCGATGTAGTTCATGAGCAGCACGTAGTACACGTTCGTGGCGCCGTTGTTGAACGGGAACAGAATCAGCTGGTAGGTCTTGGCACGGTTGAGCGTGGTCCCTCCCCCGTGTTCCTCGGTCGTCGAGGTTGCCTGTTTCTCATTCGCCATACGTACGTCTCCTTCCCCTCGGTGCGTTGAGGCACCGTTGCCTTTGGCAGGTTTCGTTCAACTGGTATAGCAGACTCTGGTATATCAGTTATGTGCCACATTTTGCAACGAAATCTTCAGACGGTAGCTATTTAGCTGATGAGCGAGGGCGCGACCGTGCAGGTGGGCGGCGGATGAGGCCCCGAACCTGAAAGAGACCGCCGGCCGGACGGGCATGCGCCCTCCCAACCTGAAAGAGGCCGCCGGCCGCACCGGCTCACGCGATGCGACCGACGGCCCCTGAGCCAGTCCCGCCGATGCGGGAGCGCTACTCGTTGTCGGCCCAGTTGCTCTTCTGGCTGCTCTTGCCCTGGAGCTTGTAGGCCGGGTTGGGCGTGGACACATAGCGGATCTTGGCCTCGTCGGCGCACTCGCCAGCCTCGGCGCGCAGCACCACCTCGCCGTTCAGCGGCACCTGGAAGTTGAAGACGTGCGGGTTGGACGGATCCTCGTTCTGCGTCTCCACGAGCTTGCCGTTGGCGTAGAGCTTGACCTGCTTCTGGTTGGTGTAGACCTT
>CAZCTE010000217.1:0-2744 GCA_964501395.1 uncultured Atopobium sp. | reverse complement strand
TGTGCACTCGGTCCCGGGTGCACAACGCGCGTTTCCGCCCCATTTGAGTGCACAACGGGACCTTGGTCCGCAATCGGGAGTGCACAACTCGCAGTCCCGCGTCGCGCACCACCTTCCGTAGCGAGTCATGTCTTAGGTGCCAACCCCGGCTACTCCAGCAGGCCCTCCCAGGTGAGCAGGGTCTCGCTTCTGAGGAAGCGGCGGAACGGGCTGAGGTCGCCCTCCAGATGGAAGAGGTCGAGGGCCGCGTGATAGGCGGCGTGGTCCTGCGCCCTGATCACGATGGGCGGCATGCCCATGGCCAGCAGCACGCCGTTCATGAGCAGGCGCGCCGTGCGCCCGTTGCCGTCGGCGAAGGGATGGATGTCAAAGAGCTTGGCGTGCAGGTAGGCCGCGATGGTGAGCGAGCGCTTCCCCTTCTCGAGCTCGGTGTTGACCTCGTCGGCGAGCATCCCCACCTCGCGGGGGACCTCCACGGCGGGAATCCCCACGCGCGCGGGCCCGCCCACGTAGTTGTCAAGCTTGAAGGTGCCGGGCCGCTCGCCTGCGCGCAGGAGCTCCTTGCGGTACGTTCCCATGGTGACGAGGCCCTGCGCCTGCTGGATGAGCTCCTCCGAGAGGCACGCGTCCTCGGCGAACTTGTCGCGCGCGAGCTCCCAGGACGTCTTGAGGTTGAGCGTCTCCACGAGGAGCTGGACGTCGCCGGTGTAGCCGGTGACCGTGCCCGCCTCCACGATCTCGCGCACCGTGGCGAACTCAAGACCCGCGTTCTCGATCTTCTCGGAGTTGTAGACGTAGTCGGCCACGAAGTCGCCGAGAAGGGCCTCGCGGCGCCCGTCGGGCAGCGCCACCCAGGCGGCCACGAGCGCGTCGTACTGCTCCTTGAGCTGGTTTGCCATGAGCCACCTCCCGTTCGGAGTGCGTGAGAGCATCATAGGCCTCCCAAGGGGGCGCGCGGGCGAGGTTCCGCCAGAGGCGCCCGCCCCTCGGTGGAGGGAGGTGGCGAGAAGCGCGCCTACGGCTACACCAGATACTCCGCGATCTGCACGGCGTTGGTGGCCGCGCCCTTGCGGATCTGGTCGCCGCAGCACCAGAAGGTGAGCGAGGTGACGCCGTCGGGCGCGGAGAGGTCGCGGCGCAGGCGGCCCACCCACACGAGGTCCTGGTCGGAGGTCTCGAGCGGCATGGGGTAGCGGCTGGCCCCGGGCTCGTCCACCACGCGCACGCCGGGCGCGGCCTCGAGGAGCTCACGCGCCTCGGACACGGAGAGCGGCCGCTCGAACTCGGCGGTGATGGACTCCGAGTGCGAGCGCACCACGGGCACGCGCACGCAGGTGCAGCTCACGCGGAGCTCGGGCAGGTGCATGATCTTGCGGCCCTCGTTCTGCATCTTCATCTCCTCGGAGGTGTAGCCCTCCTCGTTGAAGCCGCCGATCTGCGGGATGAGGTTCTCCGCGAGCTGGTGCTGGAAGGGGGCGGTCTGGCCCACCTCCTCGCCGGCCGCTACGCAGCGGACCTCGCGCTGGAGCTCGAGAAGTCCCGGCATCCCGGCGCCGGAGGCCGCCTGGTAGGTGGACACCACCAGGCGCGTGAGGCCCGCCGCCTGGTGGAGCGGCCACACCGGCACGAGCCCGATGATCGTGGCGCAGTTTGGGTTGGCGATGATGCCGCTGTGGGACGCGATGTCGGCGGCGTTGACCTCCGGCACCACGAGCGGGACGTCCGGGTCAAGGCGGAAGGCGTGGGAGTTGTCCACGCACACCGCGCCGCGGCGCACGGCCTCGGGCAGAAGCGCGCGGGCCGTGGCGTCGTCCGCCGCGCCGAGGACGATGTCCACGCCCTCGAAGGCGTCCGGCCCGGCGAGGGCCACGTGCACCTCCTCGCCGCGGAAGCTCACGGTGCGGCCGGCGTCCACCGAGCGCTGGCTCGCCAGCGGCACGAGGCGGCCCACCGGGAAGCCGCGCTCCTCGAGGCACTGGAGCATCTGCTGGCCCACGACGCCGGTGGCGCCGAGGATGGCAACGGTCTTCTCGCTCATCGGCGGTTCCTTTCTGGTTGGGGTTCCGCGTATGGGGGGTTCCTCTGCTTGGGGCTCCGCTGGTCGGGTCCCGCCGACCGGGGCGGCTCGGAGGGCTCCGGCGGGCCGGAGGCGGGCCGGGGCGAAGCGGGAGACGCGGGCGCCGCGGGGCGCCCCGCCCCACTCAGCCCGCGGTCACCATCTCGTCGCGGACGAAGCGGTCGTAGATCACCTGGACGGCACGCTCGAAGTCGTCGTTGTTCACGCCCATGATGATCGAGATCTCCTGCGAGCTCTGGGTGATCATGCGGATGTTGATGCCCGCCTCGCCCAGCGCACCGAAGATCTTGCCCGAGGTGCCGCTGCGCTTGGACATGTTGCGGCCCACCACGGAGAGCAGCGCGAGCTTGTCCACCATGGTGATGTCGTCGGGCTCGAGCTCGCGGCGGATGTCGGTGATGATGGAGTAGATGGAGTCGCGCACGTCCGCCCCGTTGACCACCACGGAGAACGAGTCAACCCCCGTGGGAACGTGCTCCACGGAGACCCCGTAGCGCTCGAAGACGGAGAGAGCACGCCGCACGAAGCCCACCTCGCCGGACATGTGGGCCTTCTTCACGTGCACGGAGATGAAGTCCCTCTTGCCGGCGATGCCCGTGATGAGGTGCTCGTCCTCCCCTATGCGGGCCTTCTCGCGGATGATGGTGCCCTCGTCCTCGGGGCGGTT
>CAZCTE010000216.1:0-2744 GCA_964501395.1 uncultured Atopobium sp. | reverse complement strand
CTGCCGCATCCCGCCCTTGAGCCACCACAGCACCATCTCGACGAAGCTGCTGGAGACGTGGTTGACGAGGAAGTCCTCCGGAACGCGCTGGGCTCCCGTGCTGCCTAGGGGGTCCGAAACCCGCTGGGCGCCCGAGCTGCCCGCCACCTCCGGCGCGCCCTCCCCGAGCCTGCCAACAACCTGGTCCCTCACCAGCTCGTTCAGGCTGTCCTTGAAGTAGCGCAGAAACAGCTCGCCGCTCTCGCTGGAGAGAATCTCAAGAATGTTGCCGTCATCCTCCTGCAGGTGATGCAAAAGATGGCAGAACACGGACTCCGGCGCGCTGCCGTCGGCGTAGAGTCCGTGCGTGTGACCGCAATCTGACGCGCTGCCGACGATGTGCGCGAACAGCTCCTCGCACACGGTTCTCAGCAGATCGTCCTTGGTCTCAAAGTGGGCGTAGAACGTGGTCCTCCCCACGTTCGCGGCGTCGATGATCTGCTGCACCGTGATCTTGCCGTAGCTCTTCTCGGCGAGAAGCGCGGTGAACGCGGAGATGATGGCGGCCCTGGTCTTCTGCTGACGCCTGTCCAACGCGATTCCTCCCGTACAGTTACGCGAAAGTGTTCCGTAGCAAACACCGGGTCGGTTTCCTCCGTTGCGCGCGCGGCGACGCCTGCCTAGGGTGATAGAGAACACTTCGTTTGGTATCGAACTCACTGTACGGTGGACGGAGAAGGGCGTCAACGGGACGTCCGGAGGCCGCAAGCGCCGTGCACGCGCGCCGTAAGGAGACCGCAAGAATGCTCAAGAGACTCAGCGACTTTTTGGCCGGGCTGCCCATGACGATCGTGGCCGGTGTGTTCCTGCTGCTCGACCTGGGCCCGCACCTCGCGGAGGAGTTCGGCGGCGCAGGCGCGACCTTCTCGCTTCTCCCCTTTGACCCCGCGTGGGTGACGGTCGTGATCAGCGGCATCCCCCTGCTCTACCTGGCGCTCTGGCGCATCGTGCACAACCCCGGCATCAGCAAGATCTCGTCCGCGCTGCTCATCTGCATCGCCATGTTCGCCGCCATCGCCATCGACGACCTGTTTGCGGCCGGCGAGGTGGCGTTCATCATGGCGATTGGCGCGCTCCTGGAGGACGCCACCACCAACCGCGCGAAGAAGGGGCTTAGGCGGCTCATCGGCCTGGCGCCCACGCAGGGCCGCCTGCTCCGGGACGGCCACGAGGAGATGATCCCCGCCGACCAGATCCGCCGCGGCGACGTCCTGCGCATCCTGCCCGGCGAGACCATACCCGTGGACGGCACGATTCTTACGGGCGAGACCTCGGTCGACCAGTCGATCATGACAGGCGAGTCCCTGCCGGTGGACAAGGCCGCGGGCGACGAGGTCTTCTGCGGCACGATCAACCGCTTTGGCTCGATTGACATCTCGGCCACCAAGGTGGGCGAGGACAGCTCGCTCCAGCGGCTGATTCGCATGGTGCGGGACGCGGAGGGCAAGCAGGCGCCCATGCAGCGCATAGCCGACCGGGCAGCGAGCTGGCTGGTTCCTGTCGCCCTGCTGATAGCGATCCTGTCCTACGTGTTCACCGGCAACATCGTCACCGCCGTCACCGTGCTTGTGGTTTTCTGCCCGTGCGCGCTCGTGCTGGCCACGCCCACCGCCATCATGGCGGCCATTGGCCAGGCCACCAAGCACGGCGTGATCATCAAGTCCGGCGAGGCCCTCGAGGCGATGGGCAAGGTGGACACCATAGCCTTCGACAAGACGGGAACGCTGACGTACGGCCGGCTCGACGTGAGCGACGTAATCACGTTTGATGTGGGGGCGGGCGAGAAGGACGGCGCGCTGTCCGCCGTTCCGGCCACCGACCAGCCCTCCACCGGGCGCCTCACCGAGAACGAGCTCCTCGCCCTCACCGCCTCCGCCGAGGCGCGCAGCGAGCACCCGCTGGGCAAGGCCATCGTGACGCACGCGCGGGCACGGGGCGTGCCGGTATGCGAGGCGTCGGACTTCTGCATGACCGCCGGCAGGGGCGTGTCCGCGAAGGTGCGGGGTCGGCAGCTGCTCTGCGGCAACGAGGCGTTTCTCGCCGAGCAGGGCGTCGAGGTGGGTGACGCGGCGCGCTCCGCGCTGGACCGGCTGCGCGCGGAGGGCAAGGCATCCGTCATCGTCGCGGACGAGACGGGGTGCCTCGGCGTCATCGCCCTGTCAGACGTCCTGCGCCCGGAGGCGGCGGACGTGGTCTCCCGCCTCTCGAGCATGCGCGCGGCCACCGTCCTGCTTACCGGTGACAACCAGAAGACCGCCGACCATCTCGCACGGCAGGTGGGAATCTCCGAGGTCAGAGCGGAGCTCCTGCCGGAGGAGAAGGTTCGCAGCATCGAGGGCCTGCGCGAGGGGGGTCGTGTGGTCTGCATGGTCGGCGACGGCGTCAACGACGCTCCGGCCCTCAAGACCGCCGACGTGAGCGTGGCCATGGGCGGCATGGGGAGCGACATCGCCGTGGACGCCGCCGACATCGCCCTGATGAGCGACGACATCTCCAAGCTCCCGTACCTCAAGCGCCTCTCCACCGCCACGGTGCGGACGATTCGTGCGAGCATCACGCTCTCCATGTGCATCAACTTCGTGGCAATCGTGCTGTCGCTCATGGAGGTGCTCACGCCCACCACCGGCGCGCTCGTGCACAACGCGGGGTCGTGCTTCGTGGTGCTCATCGCCGCGCTGCTGTACGACCGGAAGTTCGAGTAGGGC
>CAZCTE010000215.1:0-2749 GCA_964501395.1 uncultured Atopobium sp. | reverse complement strand
CCTGCCGCTCAAACCGGACCCAAACGCCACCACCCTACTGCTCCGTCCCCTCCCCGGCGACAAGCACGTCGTCCGAGCTCGTGACGGCCGCCTCGATCATGGCGGTGAGGCCGGCCACCATCATGTCCACGCTCATGGACGCCGTCCCCTCGCCCATGGCGCAGGCCTGCTCGGCCGCGTAGGGCACGTGCACGAAGCCGCCGCGCACGCCGGGGTGGCGCGTGGCGAGGCAGTGCAGCAGGCGGTAGAGGACCTCGTTGCAGCAGAAGGTGCCCGCCGTGTAGGAGACGGCGGCGGGCACGCCCGCGACCCGCGCGGCGTCGACCATCGCAAAGACCGGCAGCGTTGAGAAGTAGGCGTCCGGCCCGCCCTCAATGAGACGACCCACGGGCTGGCTGCCCTCGTTGTCGGGAATGCGCGCGTTGGCAAAGTTGATGCCCACGAACTCGGGCGTGATGTGGCTGCGGCCGCCCGCCTGCCCCACGCACAGCACGAGATCGGGCCGCTCAGCGTCGATGGCGGCCTCCACGGCCTCGGCACCCTTCCCAAACACCACCGGAATCTGCGCGGTGGCCACGTCCGCCCCCGCGATCGCGGCGGGCAGGCGACGAACCGCCTCGAGCGCGGGGTTGATCGTCGCGCCGCCAAAGGGCTCGAAGCCGGTTACCAGGACCTTCATGGGGTCTCCCATCTCTTACGTGATGCGGGGCCGGGGAGAGGCGAACCCGCGCCACGCGCACGCGCTCGGGCGCCACACCCCAAACGCTACAATACATTCCGCAGACCCGCTGCACGGAGCGCGCAGAACCGCCGTCACGGAGGGAACCCATGGCATCCAAGCCCCAGACCCTTGCCACGACCTCGGCCTTCGAGGTGCTGGGGCCCGTCATGGTGGGCCCGTCGTCCTCGCACACGGCGGGCGCCCTGCGCTGCGCCCGCGTTGCGGCGTCCCTGCTCGAGGGGAACATCGTCCGCGTGCGGTTCACGCTGTGGAACTCGTTCTCGCACACCTACCGCGGGCACGGCACGGACCGCGCGCTCGTGGCGGGCATCCTCGGGATGGACACGGACAACGAGGGCATCCGCGACGCCTTTGACCTCGCCCGCGAGGCGGGCCTGGCCTTCGAGTTCGTCGAGGCCGGCGACGACGCCTCCGTCCACCCCAACACCGTGGACATAGACATGGAGAGCGAGGGCGGCCAGCGCTGCCAGGTGCGCGGCGAGAGCCTGGGCGGCGGCAAGATGCGCATCAGCCGCATCGACGGCGTGGGCGTGGACATCACCGGCAGCTACGCCACCCTCTTCGTCGCACACCGCGACGCGCCGGGCCTCCTGGCCTCCCTCACGCACCTTCTCGCCGTGGCGGACCTCAACATCGCCTTCTGCCGCACCTACCGCACCGAGCAGGGCGGGCAGGCCTACTCCGTCTTCGAGATGGACGGCGCGGCGGACGACTCCGTCCTCCCCGCGGCGCGGCGCGTCAGCGGCGTGAGCTTTGCGACCTTCATCTCGGTGCCGGGCTCGGCCTCCGCGGCCTCCCCCGGCGTCACCGCACCCGAGCTCTTTGACAACGGCGCCCAGCTGCTCGAGGCCTGCGCCAGCCGCGACCTTGGCATAGGCGGCGTCATGGAGCTGCGCGAGCGCGGGATCTCCGGCGAGGGGCGGGCGCGGGCCTCCATGCGCCGCGTGATCGAGGTCATGCGCGAGGAGACGAGCGCGCCGCTTGCCAGCCCCGTCCGCTCGCTCGGCGGCTTCATCGGCGGCGAGGCGCGCAGGGTGAGCGAGGGCGCCGCGTCCCTGGCGGGGACCCTCATGGGCGCCACCCAGACGGACGCCGTGGCGCGCGCCATGGCCGTGATCGAGCGCTCCGCGGCCATGGGCGTCATCGTGGCGGCGCCCACGGCGGGCTCGGCGGGCGTGGTGCCGGGCTGCGTGCTCGCGGTGGCGGACGCCCTGGGGGCAGACGACGACGCCGTGGCCTCGGCGCTCTGGTGCGCCGCGGCGGTGGGCCTCAACATCCAGACGCACGCCTGCGTGGCCGGCGCCGAGGGCGGCTGCCAGGCCGAGGTGGGAAGCGCCGCCGGCATGGCCGCGGCGGCCCTGGTGGAGCTTCTCGGCGGCACGCCCGAGCAGGCGCTCAATGCGAGCTCGCTTGCCATCTCCAACCTGCTGGGCCTCGTGTGCGACCCCGTGGGCGGCCTCGTGGAGGTGCCCTGCCAGGCGAGAAACGCCATCGGCGTGGCGGCCGCCTTCTCGGCGGCTCAGCTCGCGCTCTCCGGCGTGACCTCGCTCGTGCCCTTTGACCAGGTGGTGCATGCGATGGGCGAGGTGGGCCACGCCCTGCCCTCGAGCCTGCGCGAGACGGCCCGCGGCGGCCTCGCCGTCGAGCCCGCCGCCGTGGCCGCCTGCACAGGCTGCCCGGGCTGCAAGTAGGGGACTGCGCGGGCGACAAGCCGACGCGGCCCTCTCGTCCCGCAGCCCCTTCTCGACCTTCTCGCCACCCCGCACGGCAGCTCACGCGCCCGGCAGCGCGCGGCCCGGCACCCTGCGCTTCCCGGCCCCCTCAGCCCTCGATGATCGCGCAGATCTGCTCGAAGGCCTCATCCGCCTCGGGGATGGGGTAGAGCAGGTAGTCGTGGTTCATCCCCTCCCCCACGTAGAGCTCGGAGGTGACGCCCTGCTCCTGGAGCATGTCGTAGAAGAGCGTGACGTCGGGGTAGAAGATCTCCCGCGTGCCCACGAAGAGGTA
>CAZCTE010000214.1:0-2750 GCA_964501395.1 uncultured Atopobium sp. | reverse complement strand
AGATGCTCCAGCTCCTGCTGCTCCAGCCCAAGCTCGCCATCCTCGACGAGACGGACTCCGGCCTGGACGTGGACGCGCTGGGAATCGTCTCGCGCGGCATCCAGGCCTACCGCGAGCAGGTGGGCGGCGCGCTCATCGTGATCACGCACAACACCCGCATCCTCGAGCGGCTGAGCGTGGACCGCGCCCACGTCATGGTGGGCGGCCGCATGGTCACCGAGGGCCCGGCGGACCTCATTGGCTTCATCGACCGCAACGGCTTCGAGAGCTTCGAGAAGGATGTGGCGCGGCGGACGGGGGACGGCTCGGCGCAGGACGCGGCTGAGCAGGACGCCCAGCCGCAGGACCCAACGGACGCCGCCCCGGCTGAGCCCGCGGCCACGCCGGCAGCCACCACCCCGGAGGGTGATGCCCAGTGAGCGAGGAGCGCCGCCGCACCCAGGTCGCCGACGTTGACCGCTCCCTCTACGACTTCGCCAAGTCCGAGGAGGGCTACGAGCGCTACGCCGACGGCCTCACGCCCGAGATCGTCCGCGCGATCTCGGAGAAGAAGGACGAGCCGGAGTGGATGCTCGAGATGCGCCTGAGAGCGCTCGACCTCTACCACGCGCGCGAGATGGCGCCCAACTGGGGCCCCTCCATCGCCGGGCTCGACCTCGACCACATCTCCACGTACGTCTCGCCCAAGACCAAGCAGGCCAAGAGCTGGGACGAGGTCCCCGAGGACATCAAGGACACCTTCGAGCGCCTGGGCATCCCCGAGGCGGAGCGCGAGAGCCTCGCCGGCGTGGGCGCCCAGTACGACTCCGAGATCGTCTACCACAACATGCGCGAGGAGGTGGCCAAGCAGGGCGTGGTCTACACCACGATCGAGGACGCCCTGCACGACCCCACCTGGGAGCCGGTGGTGCACGAGTACTTTGGCACGCTGATCCCGCCCACGGACCACAAGTTCGCCGCGCTGCACTACGCCGTGTGGTCGGGCGGCTCCTTCGTCTACGTGCCCGCCGGGGTCACGCTCCCCTACCCGCTGCAGAGCTACTTCCGCCTCAACGCGGCGGGCGCCGGGCAGTTCGAGCACACGCTCATCATCGTGGAGCCCGGGGCCGACCTCCACTTCATCGAGGGCTGCTCGGCCCCCAAGTACTACGAGGCCAACCTCCACGCCGGCGCCGTGGAGCTCTTCGTGAAGGACGGCGCGCACCTGCGCTACTCCACGATCGAGAACTGGTCCAAGAACATGTACAACCTCAACACCAAGCGCGCCCGCGCGGGCGCCGACGCCAGGATGGAGTGGGTCTCGGGCAGCTTCGGCAGCCACGTGAGCTACCTCTACCCCACCACCATCCTCGCCGGCGACCGCAGCAGCTGCGAGTTCACGGGCATCACCTTCGCCGGGGCCACGCAGGACCTCGACACCGGCTGCAAGGTCATCATGAACGGCGCGGACACCACGGCGAGCGTGGACACCAAGTCCATCTCCAAGGACGGCGGCATCAACACCTTCAGGAGCTCGGTCGTGGTGGGCCGCGGCGCCGACCGCGCGCGCTGCACCGTGAGCTGCCAGTCGCTCATGCTCGACGACATCTCGCGCTCGGACACCATCCCCGCGATGGACGTGAGAAACGCCACCGCCCAGGTGGGCCACGAGGCCACCATCGGCCGCATCTCGGACGACACGGTCCTGTACCTCATGAGCCGCGGCTGCTCCGAGGCCGAGGCGCGCACGCTCGTGGTCAACGGCTTCGCCAACCCCGTCTCCAAGGAGCTCCCGATGGAGTACGCCGTGGAGATGAACAACCTCATCAAGCTCGAGATGGAAGGGGCGATAGGATGACGGCGGAAGAGAGGGGCGCGCGCGCGACGGGCGGGCTCGTCCTCGAGCGCGTCAACGCTGCCCCGGCCCAGACCTGGAACCGCCTGCGCGCCAACGACGTCACGCTCAGCGTGCCCGCGTGCGACCGCGGGGGCGAGGTCTACCTCGCGCTGCCGCGCCTGTTCGAGGGCCTGGAGTGCGGCATGGGGCCCGAGGTCACGGCCTGGGTGCGCTCGCAGGCACGGGCCGCCCGCTACGTGGAGGTCCCCGCGCACGAGCGCCGGGAGGAGCCCGTGGTCGTCTCCGTGGGCGCGGGCGAGGCGGCCGACACCGGCGTGCTGGTCCGCGCGGGCGCCGAGGTCACGATCGTGGTGGCGGCCGGCGGCGGCGCGGACGGCGAGAGGGGCCCGCTCGGCCGGACGTCCGCATCGCTTCTGCGCGTGATCGCCGAGGAGGGCTCGCGCGTGCGGGTCGTCGAGATGGTGGGCGTGGGCGCAGGCGAGCAGCACCTCGAGAGCGTGGGCATCCGCGCCGCCGCCGACGCCCGCGTGGAGGTGCGCCAGTACGCGCTCGGGGGCGACACCGTGGCGATGGGCCTCGCGTGCGACCTCGCCGGCGAGCGCGCCAGGATCGACCTCGCGTGCCGCTACCACGCGGGGGGCGCCGAGCTTCTCGACGTCAACGAGGTCGTGCGCCACCACGGGCGGGCCACCCGCTCCGAGCTGGCCTACTCCGGCGTGCTCGAGGGCGCGGCGAGGAAGTCCCTGCGCTCCACGATCGACCTCGTCCACGGCGCGCGCGGGGCCCAGGGCAACGAGGCCGAGACCGTGCTCGTGCTGGGCGACGACGTGACCAACAAGACGCTGCCCGTCATCCTGTGCGACGAGGACGACGTGGCCGGCAACCACGGCGCCACCATCGGCTCGGTGAGCCC
>CAZCTE010000213.1:0-2755 GCA_964501395.1 uncultured Atopobium sp. | reverse complement strand
CTGCCGGCGGCACGTACGTTACGGTACCGGACGGTCGCACGCCACCAACCAAGGGCTGCATTTTGGGGTGACGAGAAGGCGCCTCTTGGTTGCGAGCCGCAGGTAGACGGGCTGGTGCGGGATTCGTC
Organism: uncultured Atopobium sp.; assembly: GCA_964501395.1. Classification (GTDB taxonomy): domain Bacteria; phylum Actinomycetota; class Coriobacteriia; order Coriobacteriales; family Atopobiaceae; genus Thermophilibacter. The sequence goes on along the minus strand of CAZCTE010000213.1, from coordinate 2,627 downwards.
ACACCTTCTGCCTGACGGCGGTGCTCCGGAAGCAGAAGTGGTCGGGACGGTGGCGCGACTGCGTGTGCTCCACGAGGACTCCCTGTGCGTCGAAGGTCTGGCTCGTGATGACGGCTAGGTAGTCGATGTCGCCGAGGTCGAGCAGCTCTCGGTCGTGCGCCGTCGCGCGCTCCACGGTGATGGTCCGCTTGCTCATGGCGATGGTGACCCCAAGCTCGCGCTCGGCGTAGTCGTAGACTGAGGCCTCCGCGACCTCCTTGGTGATGCCGGGAACGGTCTCGGTGCGAAAGAGGTTGTGGTCCAGGATGAGGGCCTCGCCGCCTATCCGCCTCACGCGCTCGATTGACGTGAGCTCGGTCCCCGCCTCGAAGCCGGTGCGCTCGGCGAGCCGCTCGGGGCAGGTGAGCTGCTCGAGGCGTAGCACCTCCGTCTGCGTCGAGAGGTGCGAGCGCTCTCCGGCCTCCCGGAACGACTCGATGTCACCCACGGTGAAGGTGGTGCGCTCGGGCTCGCGGTACACCACGCGCACGCCCTTCCCGTGCACCGGCTGCACGTAGCCCCGGTCGCGCAGGAGCGCGAGGGCGCGGCGCAGCGTGTTGTGCGAGCAGTCAAACGCCGCCGTGAGCTCGGACTCCGAGGGGAGGAACGACTGGTAGGGATAGTCGCCCCGCTCGATGCTCTCGCGGATGTCGCGGTATATGGCGTCGTAGCGCGCTCGCATGCTGCCCCCTCGTGGCCTCTCAGACCTCTCACCTTATTTGAATAAGGCTTCCTTGCCCTGCCATGTGCCGCTCGCGGCGAGAATTAACCCGTTTGCCGCAATCCGTCCTTCTCGCCAACTCATTCAAATAAGTTCTGGCACACTACTCTCAACTTATTCAAATGAGTTAGCGGCCACGGAAGGCCGCGGCAGCCAGCGGGCGCCCTTGGCTGCAGGACTCGTTTGAGGCCAGGTACGACTCGTTGGAAGGAAGGCAATGGCAAAGTACACGGAGGACGCGGCCCGGCTCCTGGACCTCGTGGGCGGCACGGGGAACATCTCCGCCGTCACGCACTGCATGACGCGCATGCGCTTCGTGCTCGTGGACCCGGGCGCGGCGGACGTCAAGGCAATCGAGGCGCTCCCCAGCGTCAAGGGCACCTTCACGCAGGCCGGGCAGTTCCAGGTGATCATCGGCAACGACGTGGCCGACTTCTACCAGGAGTTCACGGCGGCCTCGGGCGTCGAGGGCGTCTCGAAGGAGGCCGCAAAGGCCGCGGCGGGGGCCAACCAGAGCCCCGTCCAGCGTGTCATGGGCGTCCTCGGCGAGATCTTTGCCCCGCTCATCCCGGCCCTCATCTGCGGCGGCCTTGTCCTGGGCTTTCGCAACATCATCGGCGAGGTCTACTTCTTCGACGCCAGCGGGGCCTTTGACCTCGAGAACGGCACCCAGTCCATAGCCGACCTGTGGACCTTCTGGAACGGCATGTACAACTTCCTCTGGGTCATCGGCGAGGCCATCTTCCACATGCTCCCGGTCGGCATCTGCTGGTCGGTCACCCGCAAGATGGGCACCACGCCCATCCTCGGCATAGTCCTCGGTCTCACGCTCGTCTCGCCGCAGCTGCTCAACGGCTTCTCCGTCGCCGGCGCCACCGCCGAGGAGCTCGCGGCCTACACCTTCGACTTCGGGTTCTTCTCGTTCGTGGGCACCGGCTACCAGGGCCAGGTCATCGCAGCGCTCCTTGCGGCCTTCGTGCTCGTGGGGCTCGAGAAGCTTCTCACCAGGGTGGTGCCCGAGGTCGTGCGCATGATCGCGGTGCCGTTCCTGTCCCTCGTGCCCGCCGTGTTCATCGCGCACCTCGTGGTGGGCCCCATCGGCTGGGCCATCGGCGACGCCATTGCCAACGCGGTCCAGTGGGGCCTCGACTCCGAGTTCCGCGTCCTCTTTGCCGCGATCTTCGGCGCCCTCTACGCGCCTCTGGTCATGACCGGCCTGCACCACACGACCAACGCCATCGACACCCAGATGGTGAGCACCTACGGCTACACGACCCTCTGGCCCATGATCGCGCTCTCCAACATTGCGCAGGGCTCCGCCGTGCTCGCCATGATCGTCCTTCAGCGCAGGAACGGCCGCGCCCAGCAGGTCAACCTCCCCGCGTGCATCTCCTGCTACCTCGGCGTCACCGAGCCCGCCCTCTTTGGCGTCAACCTCAAGCACAAGTTCCCGCTCGTCTGCGGCATGATCGGCTCCGCGGCGGCCGCCATGGTCTGCACCGGCATGGGCGTCAAGGCGCTCTCCATCGGCGTCGGCGGCCTGCCCGGCATCCTCTCGATCATGTTCGAGTACTGGGGCGTCTTTGCCCTCTGCATGCTCATCGCCGTGGTGGTCCCCTTCGCGCTCACCTACCTTGTGGGCCTGCGCCAGCTCTCCGACGAGGGCCGGGGCCTTGCCGCGGCCGCCCAGGCCGGCGCCACGACCACAGCGCGCTAGCACGTCCACGGGAGGTTGAGAGATGTCATCCTTTGGCCGCGACTTTCACAGCAGCGTTGTCTACCAGGTCTATGTGAAGAGCTTCTGCGACTCCAACGGCGACGGCATCGGCGACCTGCCGGGCGTCACGAGCAAGCTCGACTACCTCGC
>CAZCTE010000212.1:0-2758 GCA_964501395.1 uncultured Atopobium sp. | reverse complement strand
GGGTCCGGCCGCCTGTCGGAGTAGGGGTCGTACCCGTCGTCGTCCTCGTTCTCGGGACGGATGAACTCGTCGTTCTGCGCGTCGTCCCGCTTCTTCTCCGCACGTCTCTTCTCCGGCGTCGTCTTCATGAGGCTCACCCCGCGTACTGGTCGACGTAGGCAATGTAGGCGCAGACCGAGCCCCCGTAGGGCGTCAGGTCGATGGACGAGAAGTGCGAGGTGGGGGCAACGAGCGCCACCACGTGCGTGTCGTCGCCATAGCCGCCGATGATGACGGCCCAGGTGTAGTCGCCCTGACGGCCGTAGCCGCAGATGAAGTGGTAGCCGGTCGTGCCCCTGGTGTTGGAATCATTGGCGTCGGACTCCTCATCCTCGGTCTCCTCGGTGTCGGAGTCCTCGTCCTCAGCCTCCAACGCCTCGAGGTCATCCTGGGTGCAGGTGTCGAGCAGCCCCTCGAAGCCGCAGGCCGCCATTACGGCCCTCACGCCGGACACGCTCTCGACGTCGGCCCCGTTCGGAAGGGTCTTTGCCGAGAAGGAGTAGCGCACGCCGCCCACGGAGGCGCCCCAGGACAGCACGTCCGCCTGGGAGTCGCCCGAGTAGCGGCCGTTCTCCGGGTTGTTCATGATCTGGAGCAGGTCCCCGGACGCCCCTATGTACGCGACGCGCGCGTTGCCGCTGGAGACGTAGGTGCTGCCGTAGCTCAGGGTGAAGCCCTCCTCCTCAAGGTACGCGGCCAGGGCCATCGGAATCGCGTCAAAGTAGGCGAGAAGGTCGTACGGCTCGCTGGGAAGCGGCGTCGCCACGCTCAGGGTCACGGTCGCCCCGGCCTCGACCTGCTCCCCGACGCCCGGGTCCGTCGAGACCACGGTGCCCTTGTCGTCGTCCGAGCTCACATAGGTAACGCTCGTGACGAGGCCGGCCGCAGTGAGCTCTGCCTCAGCCTCCTCGAGCGTCATCCCCAACACGCCGGGCACGGTGTAGGGGCGAGCCACCACGAGGGTGATCTGGTCCTCCGAGGTAAAGGCCTCCCCCTCCCCCGGGGTCACCGAGAGAACGGTGCCGGAGGCCTCCTCCGAGTTCTGGTAGGTGAGCAGGATGTTCTGCGCGCCGACCTCGGCCAGGGCGTCCTGGGCGTCCTCCACGTCCATGCCCACCACCTGAGGGATGGTGCGCTGCGCCGCCACGGTGAGGGTGATGCCGTCGGCCGGGTCCACACGCTCCCCCTCAAGCGGCGAGCAGGCGAGGACGACGCCTATGTTCTCGTCCGCCAGAACGGACTCTATGCTCACCTCAAAGCCGAGCCCCTCGAGCGCCTCGACGGCCTCCTCCTGCGTCAGGCCCACGACGGATGGAACCGTCTTGCCGCCCCAGAGCTCCTGCTCGTAGGTGTACCAGACCGCGGCGGCCGCCACGGCGACAAGCACGACCGCCAGCACCGCGATCGCCCAGCGGGGGATGCGGCGCTTGCGCTCGGGGAGGCTCTTGACGGGGGACTTTATGCTTACGGGCGCCTGGACGGCGGTAAGGTCGTCGAGGTCGGTCGGCGAGGCGGCGTCGTCTGGCGCGTCCGCACCTGTCGACACGGGGATAGCCGCGGTGGCGTCCTCGGGAGCCGACGACGCCATGGCGGTGGGGCCGTCGTCAATGGCGACGGTGGGGTTGTCGTCAACGTCGCCGTCGCCGTCGGCGGCAGCGGTCGTGGAGCCGTCGTCCACCTCGGCCACAGGCTCGTCATCCGCCGAGGCAGGGGAATCTTCGCCCGCTTCGGCGGGCGGAGCCACGATTGTTACGTCGGCCGCATCGTCGCCTGACGCATCGGCCTCCGCTTCTCCGGACGTCGCTTCCGCATCCGGGTCCGCCTTGGCCGCCTCGTCCTGCGCCGGGACAGCGGTGACGTCTTTGAGGTCCTTCTCGTCTTGAGGCGCCATCCTGCCCCCAACCCTCGTTGAACGTTCCCCCTATCTTACTGAAACGGGAGCCGAGGAGGCGACCCCTCGGCTCCCGGACTCTTGCGGCTCCACCTGCTGTCGCGGCCCTCCGGACACCTAGCCCCCGCGCTACTCCAGCGCGTCGGGCTCGATGGGCACGTCCTCGGGGGACGGCGCGTCCACGCCCGCGCGGCGGCGCTCCGAGGCGGCGTCGTCCCGGGCCGCGAAGAGGCGGTCGTCGTCGCCCACGTCCACGCGCACCACGTCGCCCTCGCCGAGCTTGCCGTCGATGATGAGGTTGGCCACGCTGTCCACCACCTGCCGCTGGATGAGGCGTTTGAGCGGGCGTGCGCCGTAGACCGGGTCGAGGCCGTCGAAGGCGAGCGACTGCTTGGCGGCGGGGGTGAGCTCGAGCTGGATGCGGTCGGTGTCCAGGCGCCTGCGCACGTCGCGCAGCTGGATGTCCACGATGCGCTCGATGTCCTCGAGGCCGAGGGAGTGGAAGACCACCACGTCGTCGATGCGGTTGAGGAACTCCGGCTTGAAGGTCTGGCGCAGGGCGTTGTTGACCTCCCGCTGGACCTCCTCCGGGTCGCTCGACGCGTTGACGCCGGCGATGTACTGGCTGCCCACGTTGGACGTCATGATGATGATCGTGTTCTTGAAGCTCACCACGCGCCCCTGGCCGTCCGTGAGCCGGCCGTCGTCAAGCACCTGCAGAAGGATGTTGAAGCCGTCCGGGTGCGCCTTCTCCATCTCGTCGAGCAGGATCACGCTGTAGGGACGCCGCCGCACGGCCTCGGTGCGCTGGCCGCCCTCGTCGCAGCC
>CAZCTE010000211.1:0-2764 GCA_964501395.1 uncultured Atopobium sp. | reverse complement strand
CCGCACCCCAGTCCGCCTGCCCGCACTGCGGCGCGCAGAAGCACACCCCGCGCTCGCCGGAGCTCAAGGCGGACGTGACGCGGCGCATCAACCGGGCCGTGGGGCAGCTCAACGGCATTCGGTCGATGGTGGAGGAGGACCGCTACTGCGGCGACGTCCTCACGCAGCTCGCCGCGGTGGAGTCCGCCGTGAAGGCGATCTCGCGCGAGGTCATGCGCGACCACCTGGAGACCTGCGTCACCGAGCGCATCCAGGCAGGCGACACCGAGGTCGTCGACGAGGTCATGGGCCTCTTCAAGAAGTTCATGTAGGCATCGCGTCGGCGTGATGTGCGGCGGGCCCAAACGGGGGCGGCCGGCATCGCGTCGGCGGGCGGCGAAGCGCCGGCCGCGACGGTTGGGCGAGAGGGGCCCGCGAGCTGGCGGCCCGCCCCAAGCGAAGGGACGATCATGAGGGAAACGTTCGACATCACGGGCATGACCTGCGCGGCGTGCGCGACGCGCGTGCAGAAGGCCGCAGGCGAGGTTCCCGGCGTGACCTCCGCCAGCGTCAACCTGCTCAAGAACTCGATGGAGCTCGACTACGACGGCGAGCGGACCACGGCCGACGCCGTGGTGGCCGCTATCGAGAAGTCCGGCTACGGCGCCACCCGCCGCGTGCGCGCCACCGGCCGCGGCGCAACCTCGCCCGCAGAGCGTCCCGGCGCCGCCGCGGAGCGCGCCGTCCGCGAGAAGCGCGACCAGCTCATCGTGTCCGCGATCTTCTCGGTGCCTCTCTTCTACGTGGCCATGGGGCCCATGTTTGGCTGGCCGCTGCCGGCGTTTCTCGACGGCATGGAGAACCTCATGGCACTCGGGCTCACGCAGCTGCTCCTGTGCGCGCCCATCCTCTTTGCCAACCGCCACTACTTCATCACGGGCTTCCGGGCGCTCTGGCACCGCGCGCCCAACATGGACTCGCTCATCGCGCTGGGCTCGGCGGCCTCGGCCGTGTGGAGCGTGGCCAAGCTCTACCAGATGGCCTGGGCCGTGGGCGCCGGCGACGCCACGACGCTCCACGAGGCCGCGCACGACCTCTACTTCGACTCCGCGGGCATGATCCTCACCCTCATCACGCTGGGCAAGTTCTTCGAGGCCCGCGCCAAGGGCCGCACCACGGACGCCATCACCGCCCTCATGGACCTCGCGCCCAAGACGGCCACCGTCGTGCGCGACGGCCGGGAGGTCGAGGTGCCCGCCGAGGACGTGGCGGTGGGGGAGCGCGTGATCGTGCGCGCCGGCGAGTCCGTGCCCGTGGACGGCGTGGTGATGGAGGGCGCCGCGGCCGTGGACGAGTCCTCCATCACCGGCGAGCCCGTCCCGGCGGAGAAGGGCCCGGGCGACCGTGTGACCGGCGCCACCGTCTCCGTGCGGGGCTGGCTTGCCGTTGAGGCGCGCGCCGTGGGGGATGACACCACGCTTGCCGGAATCATCCGCCTCGTTGACGAGGCGACGAGCACCAAGGCCCCCATCGAGCGCCTTGCCGACAGGATTTCCGGCGTGTTCGTGCCCGTGGTCATGGCGATCGCGCTCGTGACCTTCGTGGTATGGATGGCCCTCGAGGGCGAGGTGGCCACGGCGCTCACCCACGCCATCTCCATCCTCGTGATCTCCTGCCCCTGCGCGCTCGGCCTGGCCACGCCCACGGCCATCATGGTGGGCACCGGCCGCGGCGCCGCCAACGGCATCCTCATCAAGTCCGCCGAGGCACTCGAGACCGCCTGCGACGTGGACGCCGTGGTGCTGGACAAGACCGGCACCGTCACCACGGGCAGCCCGCGCGTGACCGACGTGCGCCTGGCCGAGGGCGTCGGCGAGGCCGAGCTGCTCCGCGTGGCCGAGGCCCTCGAGCGCCGGAGCGAGCACCCGCTGGCCGCCGCCGTATGCGCGTATGTTGACGAGAGGCGCGCGGGCGAGAAGGACGCGGCGGGTGCGGCCGACGCTGCCGCCTGTGCTGCCCCCGCCCGCGTGGACGCCTTCGAGCAGGTCCCCGGCGGCGGCCTCTCCGCCCAGGTCGACGGCGCTCCCGCGCTCGCCGGCAACGAGCGGCTCATGCGCTCGCGCGGCGTGGAGCTCGGCGAGCTCGCGCCCGCGGCGGCCGAGCTCGCGGACGACGGCAAGACCCCGCTGTTCTTCTCGGCAGGTGGGCGGGCCCTCGGCATGGTTGCCGTGGCCGACCCCGTGAAGCCCACGAGCGCCGCGGCCGTGGCGCGCCTCAAGGCCATGGGCGCGCGGACGATCCTGCTCACCGGCGATCAGGAGCGCACTGCCGCAGCCGTGGCGCGCGAGGTGGGCGTGGACGAGGTAGTGGCAGGCGTGCTGCCCGCGCAGAAGGAGGAGAAGGTCCGCGAGCTCCAGGCGGCCGGGTGCCGCGTGGCCATGGTGGGCGACGGCATCAACGACGCGCCCGCGCTCGCCCGCGCGGACGTGGGCATTGCCATCGGCGCCGGGACCGACGTGGCCATAGGCTCGGCGGACGTGGTGCTCATGCACTCCGACCCGGCCGACGTGGCCACCGCGATGGAGCTCTCGCGCGCCACGATGAGGAACATCAAGCAGAACCTCTTCTGGGCGCTCTTCTACAACGCCGTCTGCATCCCCGTGGCGGCCGGCGTGCTCTCGCCGCTGGGCGTGACGCTCAACCCCATGATCGGCGCCGCCGCGATGGGCTTCTCGTCCGTCTTCGTGGTGGGCAACGCCCTGCGGCTGCGCAGGTGGAAGCCGAG
>CAZCTE010000210.1:0-2773 GCA_964501395.1 uncultured Atopobium sp. | reverse complement strand
GCCGGCCCGACCGACTCCACCGGTCGCATCGACGTGCTCGAGGTCATTGGGAACGCGGCGGTGGTGCGCGCGATTCTCGCGAGCTATCACGGTGGCGACTACGTGGATTACCACGCGCTTCTCAAGGACGAGAACGGCTGGAAGATTATGGCGAAGGTGTTCACCGAGGCGTAAGAGCTTTCGGCGGCCAGCCTCTGTCGGATGGGGAAGCAACGCGAGTTACGCAGTGCGCCGCAGCGCCTTGACGGGCGTTGCGGCGCCCTTCGTACAGCTGTTATCACGCGTTGCTTGTGGCAACGGCCTGGTGCGGGCCATACTGCTCCCAACCGAGGAAGGAGGCCGCCGCCATGCTGAGCGAGAACATCAAGACGATCAGGAAGTCGAAGGGGCTGTCTCAGGAGGAGCTTACCACCAAGCTGAACGTTGTGAGGCAGACCGTCTCAAAGTGGGAGAGGGGGCTCTCGGTCCCGGACGCCGACATGCTCATCGCTCTGTCGGAGGCGTTCGAGATGCCCGTGCATGTCCTGCTCGGGGAGTCGGTAGAGATGCCGGAGGCCGACGACCTCAAGGCGATGGCGGCCAAGCTTGAGGTCATAAACCTGCAGCTCGCGCAGGAGAAGGAGAGACGGCGCAGGCTCCTCAAGTTCGTCCTCATAGGCGTCTGCGCAGCGACGCTGCTTGTTGGTGTGTGCCTTGCCGCGATGGACAGCTCGTATCTATCTTGGGATTACAGCGACCCGGAGATCGCCGTTGTCGGCACCATCTACCATGCCTTCGAATGGGTGTTCTTTAGGGTGGCACCCCTTCTCATCGTTGGCTCGCTGGCGGGAGTCTGCCTCCTTGCGCGGAGGAGGCCGTAGGCAATACGTGCAGCACCTTCGCCTCTGAGGCGCGTCATCGGACGCGCTTCTCGCTACCGCCCCTCGTCCGTCCTGGCGATCTGTGTGATTGCGAGGCAGGCCAACCCGATGCCGAGAAGGCCCAAGGCGTCGCGCGCATCGACCTCGTCCATGATGGTCAGCGCGGTGACGCCAACCCCCGTGGCGAGCGCCACCGCCTTGAGAACGAGGTCGGCGAGGGAGGCAATCCGCTCACGCGCGGGGGAAGGGGTCTCGTCCGCCGTCGTTCTCGCTTGGAGGAGCTCGTCCACGGTGACGCCGAGCGTCTCGGCAAGCTTGGGCAGCGACCCCACGTCGGGCATCGACAGGTCGCGCTCCCACTTGGACACAGCCTTGTCGGTGACGCCCATCGTACGGGCGAGGTCGAGCTGGGTCATGCCCCGCTGCTTGCGAAGCGTCTGGATCATGGAACCAAAGCTCTGCTGGGTCATGCGTCTCCTCCTTGTTCGGTCTGTGGGCTGCGGCCATGATTCCACATGGATACCTACGCACTCAACCGCCCGCTGGTTGAGACAGGTAGACCGCTGGTAGAGTTGCGGTTGAGGGGGTCTGAGCAGGGGATTTGGCACGTGTGCGTATTTGGCTGCGAAGGTCGGCCCGTGATGCGGCCGGAGAATGGATTGTGCGACGGATATATCGGAGCAACACGCCAACTTCACTGATGGAGGCGGGTCTCTGATTTTGTCTGTAGTTCAAACCGGAAAACGTAGGTACAGACAAAAAATTGATGTTTAAAACTGCAGGTAGACGACCTAGGCTATTTTGTCTGTACTTGGGCAACCCGCTTTGAACTACAGACAAAATGAATCTTTGCAAATTGGGACGAGGTCTGGGACTGTTGGGTTAGCCAAAAAGCACGCGGGGGCGGTGAAGCTTGCCGAGAAGCGCGCAGGTGCGACGGCTCCCACCGCACGTAAAAGGCCCCCGCCGGTTTCCTAAGAGGAGGTTCCGCGAAGCGCACTTCCTCGTGGAAACGGGCGGGGGCCAAACGCGCGGGAGGAGGCGCGCCTACCCCGCGAGCACCTTCGTGATGCTGGCTGCCGCGGTCTTGCCGGCGCCCATGGCCAGGATGACCGTGGCGGCGCCGGTGACGATGTCGCCGCCGGCCCAGATGCGCGGGTCGGACGTGCGGCCGTCCTCGTCGGCGATGATGTAGCCCCACTTGTTGAGCTTGATGTCGCCGATCATCTTGGCAAAGGGGTTGGCGTTGGTGCCAATGGCGGAGATGGCCACGTCGCAGGGAATCTCCTCGATGGCGCCCTCGATGGCCACGGGACGACGGCGTCCGGAGGCGTCGGGCTCGCCGAGCTCCATCTTCTGCACGCGCACGGCGCACACGGCGCCGTCCTCGCCGGCCACGAACTCGAGCGGCGCCACGAGCTCGCGCACCTCGACGCCCTCGGCCTTGGCGTGGTGGAGCTCCGCGCGACGGGCGGGCATCTCGGCCTCGGTGCGGCGGTAGCAGATGATGGCGTGCTCGGCGCCCAGGCGCTTGGCGGTGCGCACGGCGTCCATGGCCACGTTGCCGCCGCCAAAGACCACGACGTTTTTGCCGTGCTTGGTGGGCGTGTCGTACTCGGGGAAGCGGTTCGCCTTCATGAGGTTCACGCGGGTGAGGTACTCGTTGGCGAAGTAGACGTTGGGCAGGTTCTCGCCGGGCACGTTGAGGAACTTGGGCAGGCCCGCGCCCGTGGCGATGTAGATGGCGTCGAAGCCCTCCGCAAAGAGCTCGTCGGCGTCCGTGATGCGGCCGACGACGGAGTTGTACTCAAACTTGACGCCCAACTCCTCCAGGCCGTCGATCTCGCGCTTGACCACGGCCTTGGGCAGGCGGAACTCGGGGATGCCGTAGACGAGCACGCCGCCGCCGGTGA
>CAZCTE010000209.1:1485-2799 GCA_964501395.1 uncultured Atopobium sp. | reverse complement strand
AGGTCACGCTCGTGGGCGTCATCAACGCGGACACCATGCTCAAGCTGCCCGACTTCCGCGCCGCCGAGCGCACCTACGACCTCCTGGAGCAGGTCGCGGGCCGCGCGGGGCGAGGAGGGCGGCCGGGCGAGGTGATCGTGCAGACCTACTGGGCCACGCACCCGGCCATGCGCGCCGTGGTGGGCCACGACCGGGACGTCTTTCTGGAGGCGGAGCTGGCGGAGCGCGCCGAGGCGGGCTACCCGCCCTTCTCGCGCCTGTCCAACGTGGTGGTGTCCGGCCGCGCCGAGAAGGACGTCCGCGCCGCCACGGCGGAGCTTGCGGCCGCCCTGCGGGAGCGCGTGGACGGCCTGCCCGGCTGGGAGGTGCTGGGGCCCGCCGACTGCGCCCGCGCCCGCGTCAAGGACCGGGTGCGGCGCCACGTGATGGTGAAGTCGCCGGCGGGGGGCGAGCCGGCCCAGCCCCCCGCTGACGCCGCCGACGCTCAGGTCGGTGCCCATGCCCGGCCCCCCGCCGAGCAGGACGTGGGGCCCCTGCTGCGGGAGTGCGTCGCGTCGCTCGGCCGGCGCGCAGGTATTACCATTGCTGTGGACGTTGACGCGTACGACATGATGTGACGCCGGCCCCGCGCCGGAAGATGCGCCGGCCCCGCCGGCAGAAGGGACACCAGCCGATGAACGAGCTCAGCCAGATCGTGCTCTCGCCCGACCCGCGCCTCAGCGAGGAGTGCGCGCCCATCGAGACCATTGACGACGAGGTCCGCGACCTCGCAAAGCGCATGCTCAAGGTCATGTACGCGGCGGACGGCTGCGGCCTGGCGGGCCCCCAGGTGGGGGAGATGCGCCAGATCGTGGTCATAGACGTGGACTACGCGGGCAAGGGCGGCAAGAGGAACCCCTACGTGCTCATCAACCCGCGCGTGATCACGGCGGACGGGCCGGAGAAGGAGGGCTCCGAGGGCTGCCTCTCGTTCCCGGGCGTGTCGGTGCGCGTGAGCCGCCCCTCCCACGTGGTGGTGCAGGCCAAGAACCTCGACGGCGACCTCATGCAGTACGAGGCCTCGGACAACCTGCTCGCCGTGTGCCTGCAGCACGAGATTGACCACGTGCACGGCGTGACCATGTTCGACCACCTCACGCCCCTGCGCCGCGCCGAGGCCGAGCGCGAGTACCGGGCGGCGCTCGAGGCGGGCGCCCAGCCCGGCGAGACCGAGGTCTAGGGGGCGCGCATGGCTGACGTCGTTTCCGCGGGCGAGAAGGGGCGGGGCGTCCGGGCCGAGAACCCCGGTGCCGCCCAGGCCGAGAACGCCAACGC
>CAZCTE010000209.1:0-1385 GCA_964501395.1 uncultured Atopobium sp. | reverse complement strand
CGCAACCGCCAACGCCGAGAGCCCCCGCCTGCGCGTGGTCTTCATGGGCACGCCGGACTTCGCCGTGCCCTCCCTCGAGGCCCTGGCCTCCGCGCACGAGGTGGCCCTCGTCCTCACCCGGCCGGACGCGGTGCGCGGCCGCGGGCGGGCCCTCGTGCCCTCCCCGGTGAAGGCGCGCGCCCTGGAGCTGGGCCTTCCCGTCCTCGAGACGAGCCGCGTGACGCCCGAGGTCCTCGACCGGCTGCGCGAGGTTGAGCCCGACGTCATCTGCGTGGCGGCCTACGGCTGCATCCTTCCGGACGAGGTTCTCGCCCTCGCGCCGTTCGGCTGCGTGAACGTGCACGCGTCGCTGCTGCCGCGCTGGCGCGGCGCCGCCCCCGTCCAGCGCGCCATCCTCGCCGGGGACGAGCGCACCGGCGTCTCCATCATGCGCATCGGCCACGGGGTGGACACGGGCGCCTACTGCGCGCAGGCCTCCACGACCGTCGCCGGCAAGGGGACCGACGAGCTCACGGCCGAGCTCGCCCGGATGGGCGCCGACCTCCTCGTGGAGACCCTGCCCGCCGTTGCGGACGGCACGGCCGCGTGGGTCGAGCAGGACGAGGCGCTGGTCACGCACGCCGCCAAGGTGACCAAGGCTGAGATGCTGCTCGACCCGGCGGACGCCGCCGCGGCCAACCTCGCCCGCGTGCTCGCCTCCGGGGACACCGCGCCCGCGCGCTGTCAGGTCTGCGGCCGCGGCGTGCGCGCGTGCGCGGCGCGTGCGGGGGAGAGGGACGTGGCCCCGGGAGCCGTGCTCGCCTCCCACGGGCGCGTCTGGCTCGGCTGCGCCGACGGCTCGGTTGAGCTCCTGCGCGTGAAGCCGGACGGCAAGCGCGAGATGGACGCCTCCGCCTGGGCCGCCGGCCTGCGCGGGGACGGCCTTACCTGGGAACGCGCCTAGTGGCCCGCGCCACCGCAGCCCGCAGGTGCGCGCTCTCGCTCCTGGGCGAGCGACGCCGCCGGGACGCCCGGGCCCGCGAGCTGCTGCGCGGCTCAAAGGAGCTCACGGCGCTGCCCGAGCGCGACCGCGCCTTTGCCACGCGCCTCGTGCTCGGCGTCACCGCGGCCGAGGGCGCGCTCGACCGCGCGATCGACGCGCACCTGCGTCGCGGGGCCAAGCTCGAGCCGCGCGTGCGGGACGCGCTGCGCCTCTCGGCCTTCGAGCTCCTCTACCTGGGGGAGCGCCCGGACGTCGCGGTGAGCCAGGGGGTCGAGCTCGTGCGGGGCGTGGCGCCGCGGGCGGCGGGCCTCGCCAACGCCGTGCTGCGTCGCGTTGCCGAGAGGGACGTGGCCGAGCTGGGGCTGGCACGGTCGCGCGTGGATGAGGCCGTAGGTGCCGGTGC
>CAZCTE010000208.1:0-2824 GCA_964501395.1 uncultured Atopobium sp. | reverse complement strand
CCTCGCGGTCGATGGAGCCCCAGTCCACCACGCGGCCGACGCCCGCCCTGAGCATGGCGTCGAGCCAGATGCGCCTGCTGCGCCCGTTTCCCTCGCGGAAGGGGTGCGCCACGTTCATCTCCACGTACTTCTCGATGATCTCGTCGAAGGTGCCCTGCGGCATCTTGTCGATGGCGTCCAGGGCGGCGGAGAGGTACATCACGGGCGCGAAGCGGAAGCTCCCCTTCGCGATGTTGACGGTGCGGGCCTCGCCCGCGAAGTCGTGGACGTCCTGGAAGAGGTGGCGGTGGATCTGGGAGAGCCCCTTGAAGGTCCCGACCTCGAAGGTCCCGAGCAGGCCGCTGTCGTAGAGCTCGAGCGCCCGCAGCTTGGTGAGCCGCTCCTCCTCGCGCGCGAGCTCGGCCTCGCTCGTGATCCCCAGCTTGTTCCCGAGCATTTCAGAACCTCTCAATCCTCATCCTGACTCGGATGTCAGCGTCAACCTCTCTGCTGCGCCAGCCTCATCGCGAGCGTCGGAACCGCCCTCCTCATTATTGCGCCTCGCCCATGTCTAGCATCTTCACCGAATAGGCCGCGCCGTTGCGCTCGTTCCCTTTGAGCATCTTGCCGGTGTAGGGGTCGGGAACCTCCTCGCCGAAGGGATCGAGCTGTATGAATGGGTAGTAGGTGTTCTTCCACTCGCTGTACTGCTCTTCGGTCATATCGCCGCGTTCAAGCTGGTCTCGTCTCTCGCTCCATTCCTTGAACGCCTTCCGGATGAGGCTTCTTTCGCCGATGGCCGTGATGGATGGCGACGCGTCACCCTGGGGGCGGAGGCCGAACGCATCCTCGAGGTTGAAGAGCGTATGGATGAGCTGGATCTCGGACGTGATGTCGTAGCCCTCGAACACTTCCGGGCGAACGTGGAGCGCCTGCGCGATCTTCTCGAGATAGGAGTCCTTTGGAAAGTTCGCGCCGAGCTCGAAGCTCCTGAGCGCCGACTCGCTGATGCCGCTTGCCTCGGCGAGCTCTCGCTGCGTCATGCCGCGGCGCATCCTTAGTTGCCGGATTCGCTGTCCCATCAGCCTCTTGTCGTTTGAGTTCACGGGCACCTCCTTCACGTCCTCATAATTTTATCATCTTCTGCCGTCCATCTTGGGTTCCCAGCTTCGCTCTGTCCCCCGGGTCGCGCTCGCGCCGCAGGACGCGCGCCTCCGCCCACACCATCGGCGGGAACGACCGCGAGGTCGTCCGCGACGGGCGCACCGTCTGGGTTGAGGAGTGGAGGGTCGCGGTCTCCTCGGTCGGCGAGCTCCTCGAGCTTCAGCGGGACCTCGGCGTGCCCGTCCTGCTCGAGGGCGGACGCCTCACGGTGATGGCGGAGGGCGCGTAGGACCTGCGAGGTGGACGGGAGGCGAGGGCCTTCCCTGAAAAGCCACAATCACCTACAATTGTCATCAGATGTAGGCTCCTATGGTTTTCAAGGAGGAACGGCGTGGTAATCACCTACCGGGAGGCGCTCGAGAAGCTCGGAAGCAGGTACCGCGTTCGGAAGGCGGTGTCGGAGGGGGCGCTCCACCCCGTCGGTCGGGGGATGTACTCGACCAGCCGGGACGAGGACGCCCTCGCCGTGATCGCGAAGCGGTACCCCGGCGCGATCCTGACCGGGCAGACCGCGCTCTACGCCCACGGCCTCGTGACCGCGCCGCCTGACAGGATAGACCTTGCCACGAGGCGCGGAGGGACCAAGATACGCGACGGCGCCGTGCGCCAGCACTTCATCCCCGAGGGATGGCTGGGCGTCGGGAGATCGACCGTCCTCCTGGACGGGACAGAGCTCCCCGCGTACGATCTGGAGCGCATGCTCCTCGAGCTCATGCGCTCGCGCAACAAGCTGCCCTACGACCTCTACCGGGAGGCAGTCGCCTCGTTCCGCAGGCGGTCGGAACGGCTGGACATATACAGGTTGCAGGACTACGCGGAGGCGATCCCACGTGGCGAGGCGCACCTCGAGCGCGCCATGGAGGAGGTATTCTGATGGATCTGAGCGAGGTGAGGGCGCGCTACGAGCGCGAAGGGGGCTACTCCCGACTCAACGCGACTGCGCGCGTCTGCCAGGACGTGATTCTCTCGAAGCTGGCGGCGTCGAGCATGCGCGACCGGGTGACGGTTAAGGGAGGGGTCCTGATGTGCGCGCTGTCGGGGAGCAGCCGCCGTGCGACCCAGGACATAGACCTCGACTTCGTGCGGTACCCGATGACCGACGGCTCTATCCGCTCCTTCGTATCCGCCCTCTCGAACCTCGGTGACGGCGTTACCGTCCGCATCGCCGGCGAGATAGAGGAGCTGTCGCAGCAGGACTACAAGGGGAGGCGCGTCAACCTCAAGATCAGCGACGGCCGCAGCACGTTCGACACCAAGCTCGACCTGGGGGTCCATGCGAGCGCCGCGATGGAGCAGGATGAGCTATGGTTCGACGTGGCGCACCGGCAGGAGGGCGTCTGCCTTCTTGCGAACTCGAAGGAGCAGGTGTTCGTGGAAAAGCTCAAGTCCCTGCTCCGCCACGGCATCCGCAGCACGCGCTTCCGTGACCTCTACGACATGTACTACATCGGACACAGGAGAGACCTCGACAGGGAGAGGCTCGCGCGCTACATCGACGAAACCATCGTCGAGGACCAGGACATGTGGGACGAGAGCGTCGAGGATGTCGTCAGGCGCGTCGAGCGGACGCTCTCCAACCGGCAGTTCCTCGTCCGGATGAAGTCCTCCCACAGGGACTGGATCGATCGGAGCGCCGACGAGGTCGCCCGATGGCTGCCCGGGTTCCTGGGCACCCTCAACC
>CAZCTE010000207.1:0-2861 GCA_964501395.1 uncultured Atopobium sp. | reverse complement strand
CTAGTCGAGCGACGCCATCTGGGCGGGAAGCTCGCCCACGAGGGGCCCCATGTACTCAAGGAGCTCGCGGGTGACCCCCATGCCGTCCTCGGAGATCCACGCGCGCGGGACGCTCTTGACCTTGTTGGCCACCTCGGTTATGTCTACGAACCCCACCTTGACCTCGTAAGGCTTGTTGGAGATGCGCTCGAGCGCGCACATAACGCCCGTTCTGCCCCCGCGCGCGGCGTTGTAGCCTGCGTGCCCGAGGTCAAACGCCTCGTCGAGGTCCACCCGGCTGGCGGCGTAGCTTGCGCAGCGCTGGAGGGTGGAGAGCTCGACGGAGCGCGTCTTGCAGCCCAGACGCTGCTTCGTGAGCGCTGCGAGATAGCGGCCCGTACCAGAGAGGGTAGCCACGTGGCCGAACTCGTCGGTGCCCGCCCCGGGATCTGCGGCGAGCTCGTTGATGAGCCGGCCGTCCGGGGTGCGCACGCCCTCGCTCACGGCCACCATCACGGTGTTCTTCTCGTCAAGGAGCCGGGCGATGCGGTTCACCAGGTCGTCGAGCTCAAACGGCGCCTCGGGGAGAAGCACGAGGTCGGGGGCGGCCAGGGCGAGCGCGCTCGAGGCGGCCAGCCACCCGGCGTCGCGGCCCATGATCTCGACGAAGGTGACGCTCTTGAGGTCGTAGACGGCGGCGTCGTAGGCGATCTCGTTCACCGCGGTGGCCACGAAGCGCGCCGCGCTCCCGTAGCCGGGCGTGTGGTCGGTGCCCGTGAGGTCGTTGTCGATGGTCTTGGGCACGCCGATGAAGCGGATGTCGCTGCCCGTCTGGCGTCCGTATTCTGAGAGCTTGGCGATGGTGTCCATGGAGTCGTTGCCGCCGATGTAGAGCACGGCCTCCGCGCCAATCTCGTTAAAGCGCCGGAAGAGGCGCTCGTAGGTGGCCTCGTCCTCGGAGGGGAGCGGCAGCTTGTAGCGGCAGCTTCCCAGCCAGCTTGCGGGGGTGTTGCGCAGCAGGTCGAGGTCCACGCGGCTCACGAAGGCCTCGTCCAGCCGGACCGAGCGTCCCTCGAGGAAGCCCTGGATGCCGTAGCGCATGCCCTCGATGCGGACGCCGTCGAAGACGCCCGCGGCGATGACGCCGGCCAGGCTCGAGTTGATGGCGGTCGTCGGCCCGCCGGACTGTCCCACGAGCACGCACGTATCGGCACTCATGCTGCCCCCTTGCACCCAGGTATGTTGCAGAATTCTTCCTCAGACAGGATACCGTATGGGGAAGAACGGGGCCGTGCGAGTGCGGTGGACGTTCCGCGCGAGGAGAAGGTCGGTGGGCCGGGACGGTGCCGGGTTGGGGCGGCGGCCCGGCGGGCAGGAACGGCGGCCCGCCGTGCGGAAGCGACGTTCCACCGGACAGGACGGCCCCGCCGAACCATCGTCCGACGGGGCCGCCGCGCAAGGCGCCGCGCCAAGGGCTTCTCGCCAGCCTCCTACGCGAGGTTGTAGAACGCCGCCTTCTGCAGGTACTCGGCGCCGCCGCCCAGCTCGTCCTCGATGCGGAGGAGCTGGTTGTACTTGGCCACGCGGTCGGTGCGGGCGGGAGCGCCGGTCTTGATCTGGCCGGCGTTGGTGGCCACGGCCAGGTCGGCGATCGTGGTGTCCTCGGTCTCGCCCGAGCGGTGGCTCACCACGGCGGTGTAGCCGGCGCGCTTGGCGGTCTCGATGGCGTCGAGGGTCTCCGTGAGGCTGCCAATCTGGTTGACCTTGATGAGGATGGCGTTGCCGGCGCCCAGCTCAATGCCGCGCTTGAGGCGCGCGGTGTTGGTGACAAAGAGGTCGTCGCCCACGAGCTGGACCTTCTTGCCCAGGCGCTCGGTGAGCTTGACCCAGCCGTCCCAGTCCTCCTCGGCCAGGCCGTCCTCGATGGAGATGATGGGGTACTGCTCCACGAGCTGCTCCCAGTAGTCGACCATCTCGTCGGAGCTGAGCGTGCGACCCTCGCCCTTGAGCTCGTACATCCCGGTCTCCTTGTTGAAGCACTCGGAGGTGGCGGGGTCCATGGCAAACATGAAGTCCTCGCCTGGCGTGAAGCCGGCGGCCTCCACGGCCTCCATGAGGTAGACGAAGGGCTCGGCGTTGGTCTTGAGGTCCGGCGCGAAGCCGCCCTCGTCGCCCACGCCGGTGGAGAGACCGGCCTTCTTGAGGGTGTCCTTGAGCGTGTGATACACCTGCGCGCACCAGCGAAGCCCCGTGGCAAAGTCGGGGGCGCCAACGGGCATGATCATGAACTCCTGGAAGTCCACGTTGTTGTCCGCGTGCACGCCGCCGTTGAGGATGTTCATCATGGGGACGGGCAGGGTGTGGGCGTTGGGCCCGCCGAGGTAGGCGTAGAGCGGCAGGTTCGCGGAGGCAGCGGCGGCGCGGGCGATGGCGAGCGAGCAGCCGAGAATGGCGTTGGCGCCCAGGCGGCCCTTGTTGGGCGTGCCGTCGGCGGCGATCATGGCCTCGTCGGCGCCGCGCTGGTCGGTGGCCTCGCGGCCCACGAGCACGGCGGCCAGCTCGTCGTTGACGTGGGAGACGGCGTCGAGCACGCCCTTGCCCAGGTAGCGGTCCTTGTCGCCGTCGCGCAGCTCGACGGCCTCGAACTCACCGGTGGAGGCGCCGGACGGGACGATGGCGCGGCCGCGGGAGCCGTCCTCGAGCGTGACCTCGACCTCGACGGTGGGGTTGCCGCGGGAGTCGAGGACCTCGCGGCCGTGGACCTTGGCGATCTTGCTCATGGCATACCTTTCTGTTTGCGTTGGCTAACTCCGGTGAAAGAGTATACCCAACCTAACTTCTGTGTTGAGGTCGCCGTTGTCTCTTCCTGGGAGGATGCGCGC
>CAZCTE010000206.1:1601-2868 GCA_964501395.1 uncultured Atopobium sp. | reverse complement strand
GCTTGCCGTCACCGGCGTTGATGACCACGGCGTCGGTGTGCTCGGTGATCTTCTGCGGGGTGCCGGCGAGCTTGGCGCGGCAGACGAACATGTCGACGTTCATGGCGTCGATGGTCTCGATGGTGTCCGCCAGGCTCTCGCCCTTGACCACCGACGAGGTGGCGCCGCCCATGGAGAGGCTGTCGGCCGAGAGGCGCTTCTCGGCGAGCTCGAAGGAGCTCTTGGTGCGCGTGGAGGGCTCGAGGAAGAGGTTCACGATCGTGCGGCCGCGCAGCGCCGGGACCTTCTTGATGGCACGCCTGTTGACCTCGGAGAACGAGCGGGCCGTGTCGAGGATCTGCGTGATGTCGTCAGCCGTGAGGCTCGTCGTGTCAATGAGGTGCTTCACCGATAGCATGTCTCGGCCTCCTAGTCCTGCTCGCCGGGCTTGGTCCAGATCTCCACCGCGTTGGTGTCGTCGTAGGGGGCGATGGTCAGGCGGACGTCCTCCTCGCGCGAGGATGGGACGTTCTTGCCCACGTAGTCGGCCCGGATGGGGAGCTCGCGGTGGCCGCGGTCGATCATGACCGCCAGCTGCACCGTCCGGGGGCGGCCGAGGTCGATGAGCGCGTCGAGGGCGGCACGGATGGTGCGGCCCGTGTAGAGGACGTCGTCCACGAGCACGATGTCGCGGTCGTCCACGCTGAAGGGAATGCTGGTGCCGTACTCCACCGGGGCGATCTTGCGGCTCACGTCGTCGCGGTAGAAGCTCACGTCGAGCCTGCCCACGGGCGGGCGCTCGCCCTCGATCTTGGCGATCTCGTCGGCAAGGAGCGGGGCGATGGCGGCGCCGCGGCGGATGATCCCCACGAGCGCGATGTGGGACGCCCCCTCGTTCCTCTCGATGATCTCGTGGGCGATGCGGGTGAGCGCGCGGCTCATGCCCTGCTCGTCCATAATGCGGGCCTTGAGGACAGGCTGGTCCATGGGACTCCCTTCTCATGAGCGAGCGACGCGAAAGACGACGCCCCTGCGTGGCGGCCGGGGCGCGCCCCGGTTTGGCCGGACGCCGAGGGGACGCCCTGGCCGGGCGGGACACCGAGGAGGCGCCCCGCCGAACGCGCCAACGGAGCGACAAAAAACGACGCCCCACCGGCGAACCGGCGTGGACGTCAAGAGAAGGCTATGTGTGTCCCTCGGACCCGATCGTGCTGGCCCTGCGGACCTGACCTTGCTGGCGTCTCGCACCGGCTTAAAAATCCTGTCCAGTCTACACCAACGACGTAGC
>CAZCTE010000206.1:0-1501 GCA_964501395.1 uncultured Atopobium sp. | reverse complement strand
ATCTCCAAGCCGAACGAACCCACCCAGGCCCACCAGAACCTACCAGGTAGTCGGACCTATTCCTGCATTCTTATCGCTCCGCTTTAATTAATCAACGCTATGGATTTTCAGGAACGAGTACCTGACAGGTTTCAGCCCGGAGGGCGAGAAGGAATCGAGAAGGTCGCCCGGCGATGCGCGCCCCCGGACGCGCACTGCCGTCGAGACCGACGTTACGCGCGGGGGTTGCTCTCGCGGTTGTGGCCGTCGGGGGACACGGGCTGGTAGTTCACCGCCATGGCCACGGCCTCCGCACGGGTGACCGAACCGCCGCCGTTGACGAAGCCGCCGTTGCCCATCACCCTGTTCGCGACGGCCCACGCCACGTCCTGGAGCACCCACTCCGAGACGCTGTCGAGGTCGTTGATGCCGGCGAGCACGTCGAGGGGCGGGGCCACGTAGCTCTCCCGCAGCCGCGCGAAGTTGGCGAGCATGTGGGCGAACACCTCGCGGGTGACCGACCCCTCCGGCGAGAACCCGGCCTCGTGCGCCGCCTCGTCGACGATGCCGCGCTTCTCGGCCCAGTCGGTGGCTGAGAGGCGCGTTGAGGAGGTGGTCTGGGCGGAGAGGGGCCGCTCGACAGGCTCCCCGGCCTGAACGGAGCCGTCCTCCCCCGCCATGCGCATCATGATGTCGAGGAGCTCCGCGCCCGTGATCACGTCGTCCGGGTGGAAGAGGCCGTCCTCGGTGTCGTCCAGGTAGTAGAGGCTGTAGGCGCGCTCTATGGCCATGGAGTACCACGCGGCGGAGTCGACGTCGTCAAAGTGCCCGTAACGCCGCACCGTGAAGCTGAACGTGGTGGCCTGGAGATCGTAGCGGGCCCGCCCCTGGTCGGTGAGGTCGATCTCGGCCGTGTACGTTCCCTCGTCCACGACCTCGCGCACGACGTTGCCCTGCTCGTCCTGGACGTAGACCAGCGTGTAGAGCGAGCGGTCGAGCGGCGCGTAGAAGTACGTGGACCCCTTGCGCACCTCGTAGCGCACGCCGGGCACGTCGACGGCCGCGCCCGTGTAGACCACGCGGCGCTCGTTGGCCCGGCCGTCCGCGCCCTGCTCCGGAAGGCGCCCCGTGTGGGCATCCGGCCCAAAGAGAGAGTCCGGCGTGTCCGCCACCAGCCGCTCGATGCGGGTCCGCTCCGCCGACGCCTCCGGGACGGGCTCGAACTGCGCGCGGTAGGCGGCGAGCACCTCCTCGGCGGGCCCGTCCATCCGCTGCACGCCCTTCTCGATCCAGATGCAGCGGTCGCAGATGCGCGCCACCTGCGAGAGCGCGTGAGAGACAAAGAGCACCGTCACGTCGCCGGACTCGATGAACCGCTTGATGCGGGCCTCGCACTTCTGCTGGAAGAAGACGTCGCCCACCGAGAGCGTCTCGTCGACGATGAGGACGTCGGGCTCGGTCACCGTGGCGATGGCGAAGGCGATGCGCGCCACCATGCCCGACGAGTAGTTCTTGATGGGCA
>CAZCTE010000205.1:0-2880 GCA_964501395.1 uncultured Atopobium sp. | reverse complement strand
GGGGCCGCGCCTTGGACTCCGCTCACAAGGAGGGACGATGGGCTGCACAAGAAGAGAGTTTCTCGCACTTGCCTCGGCCGGCGCGGTGGGCGGCCTCACGGCCTGCGCGTCGACGCAGCAGTCCGGCTCCTCCGATGACACGACGCCCTCCAAGGCCGACGTCGACCTCACGGAGTTCGAGGACCTTGCGCTCGACGAGTCCGCCTGGCGCTACGACGAGGACAATAACATCTACTACCAGCTTGGCCTCACCTACTGCACCAACCCCGCGACGTCAACCTACGAGTCCCTCGCGATCTTTGTGCCCGGCGACTTCTTCACGGCCGAGAAGAGCGGCGACACCTACACCTGCACCATCAACGAGAAGGCTGTCGTGGGCAGCTTCACGCCCTCCACGGCGCCCATCCTCATGCCCATCAACACGGGCACCCTCTCGGCGCAGACGAGCCCCACGGCCTACGGCCCCGAGGGCCTCTCCACCTACCTCGACGCCGGCTGCGTCTACGTGTATGCGGGCTTCCGCGGCCGCTCCGCCGGCTATGACACGGCGTCCGGCTCGGACGAGCTCTTCCCCGGCGGCTCCCCCTGGCCCGTCGTGGACCTCAAGGCCGCGGTGCGCTACCTGCGCTACAACAGCTCCTGCCTCCCGTGCGACACCGACCGCGTCTTCGTCTTTGGCTTCTCCACGGGCGGCGGCGTGAGCGCCGTGCTGGGCGCCTCGGGGGACTCGGCCCTCTACGAGCCCTACCTCGAGTCCATTGGCGCGGCGACGCACGACGCCGAGGGCGAGGACATCTCCGACGCCATCTCGGGCAGCGCCTCGTGGTGCCCGGTCACCTCCTTCGACGTGGCTGACGCGGCCTACGAGTGGGCCTCCGGGCAGTACGCGACCGACGGGACGCGCACCGAGGGGACCTGGACGCAGGCCCTCTCGCAGGACCTCGCCTCCGCCTACGGCTCGTGGGTGAACGAGATGGACCTGCGCAACTCGGACGACGAGCAGCTCACGCTGGACGAGACGGAGACCGGGACCTTCACGATGGGCACCTACGCCACCGCCGTGCTCGACAGCATCGACTCGGCGGCCACGTACTTCGTGCAGAACACCACCTTCCCGTATACCTACACGCCGCAGCACCTGGACGAGCCGACCTTCCCCGGCGACCCCAACGTCGCCGCCACGCGTGCGTCCGAGGCCTCGC
The DNA here is from genome assembly GCA_964501395.1 of uncultured Atopobium sp. GTDB lineage: Bacteria > Actinomycetota > Coriobacteriia > Coriobacteriales > Atopobiaceae > Thermophilibacter. The sequence goes on along the minus strand of CAZCTE010000205.1, from coordinate 1,678 downwards.
AGTACAGCTCCGGCAGCGTCCTTGCGGACGGCACGGGCTCGGAGGCCGTGGAGGGAACCGAGGACACCACGGATGCCGGCACGGACGAGACGGCCGACGACACCGCGGATGACGCCGCCACCGACACCACGGAGACCACCACGACCACCCTCACGGGCGTGGAGCAGGTGGAGTCGACCATCTACGACTCCGCGCCGAACTACTTTGCGGCCCTCAACAGCGAGGACTGGTGGATCAACTACAGCCTGAGCTCGGAGAGCGTCTCGGTCTCGAGCCTGCGGGACTTCTCGCTCCACATGAGGTCCGCCGAGAAGGACGCCTGCCCCTACGACCAGCCGGACCGCAGCTCCCGCTCGAACCAGCTCTTTGGCATTGGGGAGGAGTCCACGCTGCACTTCGACGCCATCGCCGGCGAGCTCGTCCAGGCCAACGCCGAGACCTACGCCACCTGCTCGGGCTGGAGCGAGGACTACGAGACCGCGTGGGCGGAGGATCTCGAGAAGGTTGACTCCCTGGAGACCGACATGGCAACGCGCGTGGCCATGATGAACCCGCTCTTTTGGCTGAGCGGCCACTACGAGGGCTACGGCCAGGCGAAGGTGGCCCCGCACTGGCGCATCAACGAGGGGCTCTTTGACACGGACGCTCCGCCGGTCTGTGCGCTCAACATGGTCCTGGCCCTCAACAAGTACGACGGCGTCGAGGACGTCGAGCACACCCCCGTGTGGGGACAGGGCCACGTGCTGGCAGAGCGCACCGGCTCGCCGACGTCCAACCTCATCGCGTGGGTGGTCTCCTGCTGCTCTTCGTCGTAGCGGGGTGCGCGCACCGGGTGGCCTGCGCGTGTCGGGTGGCCCGCGGGCCGGTCACGCGGCGACCGCCCGTCGCCGCGCGCTTGCCGTCGTCGCTCGTCGTTGCCTGGCAGCTGCCGCCAAACCCAACGTCAACCAACCGTAAGGGGGACACATGACCAACATCGACCGACGGGAGGCCCTGGGGCTCGCCGCCCTTCTCGGCACCTCGCTCCTCACGCTCTCCGGCTGCGACGACAGCGCGGACGACGCCTCCGATGCCGCGACCGACTCCGATGGTGCCTCGGACTCCACAGACGACGCCGAGGACGAGACCGCGAGCGACGACCTCTACGAGCCTGACGAGGACGACCCGTACGCCACGGGGGTCCACCACGCCGCCATCGAGGTCGAGGGCTACGGGACGATCGAGGTCGCCCTCAACGCAAACGTGGCTCCCATCACCGTGTCCAACTTCTGCAACCTGGTGCAGCAGGGCTTCTACGACGGGCTCACCTTCCACCGCATCATCGACGGCTTCATGATCCAGGGCGGCGACCCCAACGGCGACGGCACGGGCGGCTCGGACCAGTGCATCAAGGGCGAGTTCTCCGCCAACGGCGTGGAGAACAGCATCCCGCACGCGCGCGGGGCCATCTCCATGGCACGCTCCACGGACTACGACTCGGCGAGCTCCCAGTTCTTTATCATGCATGCGACCACCGAGTCGCTTGACGGGTATTATGCCGCCTTCGGCAACGTCACCTCGGGCATCGAGGTCGTGGACGCCATCTGCGAGGCCGTGCCCGTGGAGGACTCCAACGGCACCGTGGCGAGCGAGAACCAGCCCGTGATCTCGTCGATCACCCTCGTGGACTGACGGCGGG
>CAZCTE010000204.1:0-2897 GCA_964501395.1 uncultured Atopobium sp. | reverse complement strand
GGCGTGGGCACCATCGCCACGGGCGTGGCCAAGGGCGGGGCCGACAAGATCCTCATCTCCGGCCACAACGGCGGCACGGGCGCCGCCCCGCGCGACTCCATCTACCACGCGGGCATCCCCTTCGAGATCGGCCTCGCCGAGACCCAGCAGACGCTCCTGATCAACGGCCTGCGCTCGCGCGTGGTCCTGGAGACCGACGGCAAGCTCATGAGCGGGCGCGACGTCGCCATCGCGGCGCTTCTCGGCGCCGAGGAGTTCGGCTTCGCCACGATGCCGCTCATCGCCTGCGGCTGCCTCATGCAGCGCGACTGCCAGCGCGACACCTGCCCGGCGGGCATCGCCACGCAGAACTGCACGCTGCGCGGGCGCTTCTCGGGCAAGCCGGAGCACGTGGTGAACTACCTGACCTTCGTGGCCGAGGAGCTGCGCGAGATCATGGCGCAGCTGGGCTTCCGCACGGTGGACGAGATGGTGGGCCACGCCGAGTGCCTGCGCCAGGCCCCCGTTGAGGGCGAGAAGAACTGGAAGGCCAACAGCCTGGACCTCTCCGACCTGCTCGCCCCGGGCACCTGCGAGTTCGGCCGCTCCATCCCCGGCGCGGACTGCCCGCACTCCCTGCCCGAGATGGCGCCGGACCTGGAGCTGGACCGCACGCTGGACGCCACGCTCTTTGTCCCGTACACGGCGTCTGCCCGCGAGCACCTGGAGCCCGTGCACTTCCACGCGGACATTGCCAACGTCAACCGCTGCGTGGGCACGCTGCTGGGCAGCCAGGTCACCAAGCAGCACCCCGAGGGCCTGCCCGAGGGCTCCATCACCATCGACTGCGAGGGCTCGGGCGGCCAGAGCTTTGGCGCCTTCCTGCCGGCGGGCGTCACGCTCAACATCTTTGGCGACGCCAACGACTACTTTGGCAAGGGCCTCTCCGGCGGCGTGCTCACGGTGCGCCCGCCCCAGGACGCCACGTTCAAGTTCGACGAGAACGTGGTGGTGGGCAACGTGGCCTTCTACGGCGCAACGGGCGGCCGCGCCTTTGTGAACGGCCTGGCCGGCCAGCGCTTCTGCGTGCGCAACTCCGGGGCCACGGTGGTGGTCGAGGGCGTGGGCGCCCACGGCTGCGAGTACATGACCGGCGGCCGCGTCGTGGTTCTCGGCGAGGTGGGGCCCAACTTCGCCGCGGGCATGTCCGGCGGCGTGGCCTACGTCTACGACCGCTTTGGCACGCTCGCGCGGCGCTGCAACACGGAGCTCGTGGACCTCCTGGCGCCCACCGACGAGGAGCTCGACCAGGTGCGCGCCCTCATCGACGAGCACGTGCGCCGCACCCAGAGCCCGCGCGGCATCAAGCTGCTCTACCAGTTCCGGTCCGCGCGCGAGCACTTCGTGAAGGTGCTGCCGCGCGACTACGGGCGCGTCCTGGCGCGCGTTGCCGAGGCCGAGGCCGCAGGCAAGAGCCACGAGGACGCCCTGCAGTACGCGTTCGACTCGATGAGGGAGGCCTAGCATGGGCAAGCCCGGAGCATTCCTGACCCAGGGCCGCCAGGCCCACACGCTGCGGCCGGTCTCCAGCCGCACCAAAGACTACGCCGAGCTCTACGAGCAGCTCTCGCCCGAGCTCCAGCAGGTCCAGGCGAGCCGCTGCATGATGTGCGGCGTGGCCTTCTGCCAGTCCGGCTTCGGCTTTGGCAAGGCGCGCCCGAGCGGCTGCCCGCTGCACAACCTCATCCCCGAGTGGAACGACCTCGTCTACCGCGGGCTCTGGCGCGAGGCGGCCGAGCGGCTGTCCCTGACCTCGCCCCTGCCCGAGTTCACGAGCCGCGTGTGCCCCGCGCTCTGCGAGGCGGCCTGCAACCTGGGGCGCGACGACGAGGCCGAGACGATCCACGACAACGAGCGCGCCATCTCCGACTGGGAGTGGGCCCACGGCGGGCCGCGCCGCTTTGCCCCGGCCGCGCCGGACGCCCCGGCCGTGGCCGTGGTGGGGTCGGGCCCGGCGGGCCTGGCCGCGGCCTGGGAGCTCGCGCGCCGCGGGGCGCGCGTGACGGTGGTCGAGCGCGCGGACCGCGCGGGCGGCCTGCTCATGTACGGCATTCCCAACATGAAGCTCCCCAAGGACGTGGTGGACCGCCGCGTCTCGCTCATGGAGGAGCTGGGCGTTGAGTTCAGGCTGAGCACGGACGCGGCCGAGAAGGACGTGGCCGCGGGGCTTCTCGAGGAGTTCGACGCCGTGGTGGTGGCCGCGGGCGCGCGCAGCCCGCGCGGCATTGCTGCTTCCGGTTTTGATCAGGGCCTCGCCGCGGGCGGCGTGGTCTACGCGGTGGACTACCTCACGGCGGCCACGCGCGCGCTGCTCGACGGCGGCGAGCCCGAGACGAGCGCCAAGGGCCTCGACGTTGTGGTGGTGGGCGGCGGCGACACGGGCAACGACTGCCTGGGCACCGCGGTGCGCCAGGGGGCGCGCTCGGTCCGCCAGATCGAGTTCATGCCGCGTCCGCCCGAGCCCGGCCCCGGCGTCACCCGCTGGCCCGAGTGGCCCAACGTCTGCAAGACCGACTACGGCCAGGCCGAGGCCATCGACCTCATGGGCGGCGAGATGCGCGCCTGGGCCACGGACACGCGCGAGGTCCTCTTTGACGAGGACGGCAGGGTGCGCGGGATCTCCGTGGTGGACCTCGACTGGTCCGCGGGCAGGCCCGACCCCGTGGAGGGCAGCGAGCACGTCATCGAGGCGCAGCTCGTGCTCGTGGCCTGCGGCTTCGTGGGGCCCGAGCGGGGCGTGTTGGACGCGCTCGGCGTGCCGGTGGGCGAGCGCGGGCTGCCCGCGTGCGCGGGCGGCGGGCACCGGGTTGGGACCGCGGGCACGGCCGGCGACACCTCCGCCGCAGCCCCCACCCCCG
>CAZCTE010000203.1:1164-2928 GCA_964501395.1 uncultured Atopobium sp. | reverse complement strand
CGCACGCCGCCCGTCCTGCTCGCGCGCTCTTCTCGTCCCGCGTATGCCGCCCCTACCTCCACACCTGCCGACGAACTCTTGAAAGCCCCGGCCCGGTGCGGTACATACCAAAAAGCTGCGCGCACCGGGCGCGCACCGTCTGAGTTAGGAGTGAGCATGCAGCTTGAGAACAAGGTTGCCGTTGTCACCGGCGCGTCGTCCGGCATGGGCAGGGCCATCGTGGAGCTCTTCGCCCGCGAGGGCGCCAAGGTCGTCGCCGTCGCGCGCAGGAAGGAGCGCCTGGAGGAGCTCGTCGCCGAGCTCGCCGACGCGCCCGGCGCCGTTGCCGCCTACCCCGGCGACGTCTCCTCGCTCGAGGTCAACGAGGGCATGATCGACTTTGCCATCGAGACCTTCGGCGGCTTTGACATCCTCATCAACAACGCCGGCATCATGGACGACATGAGCGCCGTCGGCAACGCCACGGACGAGAAGTACGAGCAGGTCATGGCCGTCAACCTCTACGGTCCCTTCGCCGCCATGCGCAAGGCCGTGAACGTCTTCAAGGAGAACGGCACCAAGGGCAGCATCGTCAACGTGGCCTCGGTGGGCGGCATGCGCACCTGCGCGGGCGCCGTCTACTGCGCGTCCAAGGCCGCGCTCATCTCGCTCACCAAGAACACCGCCTACATGTACATGCCCGACGGCATCCGCGTGAACGCGATCGCGCCGGGCGGCATCGCCACGGAGATCTCCAACTCCATGGGCATGCCCAACATGGAGGGCTACGGCCGCATCCAGTCGGTCCTCGCCTGCAGCCCCGAGCCCGGCACCTCCGAGGAGATCGCCGCCGCCGCGCTCTTCCTCGCCAGCGATGCCGCGAGCTACGTCAACGGCGTCATCCTGCCGGTCGACGGCGGCTGGATGGCGAGCTAAGGGCTGTCGTTAAGACTCGGAACGTTGGGGCGCCCTGGCGTTACGGAGCCAGGGCGCCCTCCGCTGGACCACCAGGGCGCTGCTCGCATCTGTCGGGGCCCGTCCAGAGGGGGCGGGCCCCTTCTTTGTGGGGGGCGGCGCCCGCGGACGGCGCCCGCGTGGTCGCTGGCTGCGGCTGGCTACGGCCTTCGGGTGTGCGGGCGACCGTCATCGAGGATGACGGCGAGCGCGGCGACGACCACTATGGCGATGAAGATGACCCTGTTCATGGCGACCCCTTTCCGTGCGTTGCCGCCATTGTCCCTGGCCGCACGCCCACGGGCCATCGATGCGCCTTACGCTCACCTTGCCGTTTCGTAAGGTTCTTGGGGGAGGGGCGTTCCCTCCTGCGCTCGCGTCTTGTTTCTTTGTGGGGACGGGTGGCGCTCGAACGCGTCTGCCGGCTGCGACGCGCGGGGCCAGCGTCTGTTCTCCCCGCGTACGCCTGACGGCGGAACGCGTACACCCGATTTCAGAATTCGTACACTCAATCTCGGAAATCGTACACTCGACGAGGGCCGCGATTGAGTGTACACACCACCGCGTACACTCGACCGGAATTGGGCGCATGCGTGTACATCCGACGCCCTTCTCGGCCCGAGTTGCGTACATTCGATTCCGAGAATCGTACATTGGACGAGAAAACCCGTCGAATGTACGCATCGCCGGGCGAGTTTCTCGCCTCCTCGGGGCGAAACCTATCAGGTAGTGGTTCCTAAAACTCTAGTAAGCATAGAACTTAAAGCAGGAGGTTAAGAACGCTCGAATAGTTCGCAGTACCTGACAGGTTCTGCGGCGCGGCGCGTCCGC
>CAZCTE010000203.1:0-1064 GCA_964501395.1 uncultured Atopobium sp. | reverse complement strand
GCCCTGTCGTAGAATGTCCCCCAGCAAGCGACGGGAGGAGAGGACGACGGGAGGGGAGGGCCCACGCCCCCAGACGGGAGGGGAGGGCCCACGCCCCCTGACGGGAGGAGAGGACCCATGCCCCTTACCAGAGAAGACGTGGCGGGCATCGCGGAGTACGCGCGCATCGCGCTCACGCCCGAGGAGCTCGACGAGATGACCTCGTACATGAACGACGCCATCGACCTGCTCGAGCCCATCCGCCACTACGACCTCGAGGGCGTGGAGCCCACCTTCCACCCCATCGGCGACCTCTCCAACGTCATGGGCGCGGACGTCCCGGACACCTCCGTGCGCGCGCTCCCCATCGACGTGGCGCTCGAGAACGCGGGCTCCTCGCGGGACCGCAGCTTCCGCGTGCCGTCCATCCTCGGCGACCAGGGGGGTGACCGCTGATGGCCGGCCTCAGGCTCGAGCAGCTCTCCGCCCGCCAGATCGCCGCGGGCGTCTCGGCCGGCGACTTCTCCGCCGTCGAGGTGGCCCGCGCCGCGCTCGATGCCGTGGACCAGCGCGACCCCGAGGTCCAGGCCTTCCTCCAGGTCTCGGCCGACCTCGCGCTCGAGGCCGCGGCCGCCACGGACGCCCGCCGCGCCGCCGGCGAGCAGCTCGGTCCCCTCGCGGGCGTGCCCGTGGCCTTCAAGGACAACATGCACCTCCTGGGGACCCGCACCACCTGCGCCTCCAAGATGCTCGAGACCTACGAGTCCACCTTCACCGCCACCTGCGTCCAGCGCATGCTCGACGCCGGGGCCACGCCCGTGGGCAAGACCAACATGGACGAGTTCGCCTTCGGCTCCTCGACGGAGTCCTCGGCCTTCCGCCCCACGGCCAACCCCTGGGACACCGGGCGCGTGCCGGGCGGCTCGTCGGGCGGCTCGGCCGCGGCGGTGGCTGCCGGCGAGGTCACCGTGAGCCTGGGCTCGGACACCGGCGGCTCCATCCGCCAGCCCGCCTCGCTCTGCGGCGTGGTGGGCCTCAAGCCCACCTACGGCGCCGTGAGCCGCTACGGCGTGGTGGCCTTTGGC
>CAZCTE010000202.1:0-2965 GCA_964501395.1 uncultured Atopobium sp. | reverse complement strand
CGTGGGCATCAAGAGCCGCGAGTGCTACGAGTGCCCGGCGGCGCTGCTGCTCATCCAGGCGCACCAGACGCTCGAGCAGCTCTGCCTCGACGCCGAGACCCTTAAGCAGAAGGCGAAGATGGACGTCGAGTGGGCCTCGACCGTCTATCGCGGCCTCTGGTTCAGCCAGAACCGCATGGCCATCGACGCGTACAACGCCTACACGCAGAAGTACGTGACCGGTGACGTGCGCATCATCCTGTGCAAGGGCGGCCTGTTCGTGGACGGCGTGCGCTCGCCGTACAGCCTCTACGACTACAACCTCGCCACCTATGACGAGGGCGACGCCTTCGACCACACCGCCGCCGAGGGCTTCATCGTGCTCCACGGCCTGCAGTCCAAGACCTGGTCCAAGGTCCAGGGCCCGGGCTCCGGCCTCCAGCCGGTGCACTAGCGACTGCCGCCGCCCGGCGCGCGCCGGCGGCGTGGGCGTGTGCAGCCAACAACGACACGCAGGGGCGGCCGCCGGGACTCCGGCGGCCGCCCCTTTCTCTCTTGACTCGCCCGGAGCCGTTGCGGCGAATCCCCTTGCGCAATCCGGCCATCGACACGTGTGAAACGGGTGCTCTCGGGAGGCTTTGCGGCCAACGAGCAGCGTTCAGAGCGCGCGATAGGTGTCCCCGGCGCCAAAAGAGGGCGGTCAGGGCCATTCCAAGAGGCGGTATCTCCAGGAGGCCAAAAATTAACATGCATTGGTTACCTGAAAATCGGTAAAAGCCCAGTTGGCGATTTCTCAACCTTCATTCAGTGCATGTTATTTTTCGGAGTCCTGCTAGTAGGCGCCAAGCGATCTGCCTCCATTCCATGGCAGAAGGGACCAAATAAGCTGCTGGCGAGCCGCAGACACCTGCGGATCCCAGACTTCCTGCGAGATTGCCTCCTTCATCGGCGGCCCGCCGAGACGCTCGGATGCCATGAGAGCCTCCATGACAACGGCGTCCAGGCCGCGATTTGCGTAGAGGTCTTCCGCAACGATGGGCATGACCACCCGTCCGTTCGCTGCAAGCTCTCGGTCTCGCTGCCTGTCGTCCACATACCGCTCCCTCACGTCTCTAAGGGTCGCGCGGAGGTCGTCCTCGGCGTCCGATGACTGTAGAACGGAATCGAGGTCGAGATGTCCCTTCCCGTCGTAGTTGAAGCCGATGGGATGCTCCTCGAGCACGATGTCCGGGATGCGCGTGGTCTTGCATCCAAGTCTGACCAACTGCCGCGGGTTGTCCTGCCGCTGGTTCAGGGTAATGCTGCCCATACCGTATCCTAGGTTGCCGACGGGCCGTCTCAGGAGCAGAGCAACTACGGCCTCCATGGCTGACCAGGCGTTGTCGCTCACATGGTCGAGCGCCAACCTTGCTGCCCGCGTGCCGGCGATTCTGTGGCATCCCTCGAGGTACGAGCGGATGCTCTCCACGGAGGTTGCGGGCTCGATGTCGTGCGTGACGAGCCCGCATCGTGGGTCACTCGGGTCGCGCGAAAACGTTCCGCAGAGTTCATAGCCCAGAAGCTCAAGGGCCGCCGGATCCATCATGGTTGCTAGCTCAGCGAACAGGAGCTCGGGGCAGGGAATATAGAGAGACTCTCCGAGCTGCAGAAACGAGCCCGCAGGCAGGCCGGAGGAGTAGACCGTTGAAGATATGAATCGCGCTTGGGGCCGCGATTGTTTGCTGGGAGCGGCAACGTAGACGGGCGCGGAGGCGCTCGGCGGGGCGCTTAGGCTCAGCGCGTCAAGGGGGATGAGCCGCGGGCTCCACCGCTTCTGCGGGTGAGGGTCGGGCTCGGGAAGCCCGCAGACGCGGGCGTGTGAGATCGCCTCGGTGATTCGGGCGCGCCTCAGCAGGGCGAGGCCCGAGAGCTTGTTGAAGCAGATGCGCATACGACCCCCTCTCGCATCGGCGCGCATGTGCGGCGGCTGGGCCAACGGCGGAACGTGTCGCAGATGGTACCCATGCGGGAACGAGCCCCACGCGTCAATTCCAAAGGGGGAGAAAGGTGGCAGGTTCCTGGCAGTTTGCCCTGGTCACGACATGTTGCCGGCCCGGCAGCGAAGGCTTGGGGGCGCGGCCATGGGGCGGCGCGCCCAGGCCTGGGCCGCCCAGCTCGCGCGTGTAAATACGCGCGCTGGATCCCCGCTGCCTTCCGCGCCGCTAATGCCCGCTTTGCTATGCTTGACGGGTCAAAACGCGAGCAAGACGCGGTCAGACCGCGAGCGAGGAGGCCACGATGGCGCTGTGGGGCGGCAGGTTCGAGAAGGGCGTGGACCAGTTCACGCAGGAGTTCGGCGCAAGCCTCGAGGTCGACAAGAACATGGCCGCCCAGGACATCGCCGGGAGCCGCGCGCACGCCCGCATGCTCGCCGAGCAGGGCATCATCTCACAGGAGGACCAGGCCGCCATCGACGCCGGTCTGAACGAGATAGCCCGCGAGATTGAGGACGGCACCTTCGTCTGGGACGTCAACGACGAGGACGTCCACATGGCCGTCGAGGGCGCGCTCACCCGCAAGATCGGCACGCCCGGCGCGCGCCTGCACACCGGCCGCTCCCGCAACGACCAGGTGGCAACCGACCTCCGCCTTCTCGCCAAGGACCTCTGCGACCAGCTGCTCTCCGGCAACGCCGCGCTCCGTCGCGTGCTCCTGGAGACGGCCGAGAAGAACCTCGACGTGGTCATGCCCGGCTACACCCACCTGCAGCACGCTCAGCCCGTGCTGCTCTCCCACCACCTGCTCGCCTACTTCTGGATGTTCTCGCGCGACTTCACGCGCCTCACCGCGGCCCGCGACGCCGCGGACGCCAACCCGCTGGGCGCCGCTGCCCTCGCCGGGACCACCTACCCCCTCGACCGCGAGCGCACCACCGAGCTCCTGGGCTTCTCCCGCACGATCCCCAACTCGCTCGACGCCGTCTCGGACCGCGACTACCTGCTCGACC
>CAZCTE010000201.1:1557-2989 GCA_964501395.1 uncultured Atopobium sp. | reverse complement strand
TCGGGCTTGATGTCGAGCTTGCCGCCCACGGTGGCCGCCGCCGGCGGGATGCGCCCGCCGCGCGCCAGGGCGTCGAAGGAGTCGAGCGTGAAGTAGCCGTGGATGAAGTAGCGGGCCTCCTCCGCCCAGGCCGCGAGCTCCTTGGCCGTGAGGCCCTTGGCGGCCTGGTTGACGGCCTCGAGCGCGAGGAGCTCGGCCGAGGCCGAGGGGCAGAGGTTGTCCACCACGTGGATCTCAAAGTCGGGGTGGCTCTCGCGGACCATGTCCGCGGCCTGGCGGGCGGCGTCCACGCTCGAGGAGAGCGCGCGGGGGAAGCCCAGGTAGACGGTGGGCACGCCCGCCTCGGCTGCGCGCTCGAAGGCCTCGAGGTAGCGACCGGGGGTCACGGCCGAGGTGGTGGGCTGCTCGCCCGCGCGCATGCGGTCGTAGAACTCCTTGGGCGCCATGGACCGCCAGAGGTCGTCCGCGTGCTCCTCGCCGCCCATGACGTAGGTGAACTCCACGATCTCGACGCCGAGCGCGCGGGCCACGCCCGGGTCGAAGTCGGCGCAGGAGTCCACGATGATGTTGACGCTTGAGGTGCTTTGATAGGCGCGGCCCAGGCGCGCAGCCTCCTGCGACGCCTGGGCGCTGATGCTCGCCCCCTGCTCGGGGGCGCTCAGGTGCTCTTCGAGAGAGTTCTCGTTACTCATTCGGCTCCTCGATCTTGGGCTTGATGATTCCGTATCCGCCATTCTTACGATGATAAATGACGTTGACAAGCCCCGTGGTGGCGTTGGTGAACACATAGAAATCGTGGCCGATGAGATCCGTCTGGACGAGCGCCTCCTCCTCGGTCATGGGGAGCAGGTCCACGTACTTCTCGCGGACGAGCTGGTCGTCCTCGGACTCGTCCTCGCCCGGCTCGATGAGGGCGGCGAGGTCCTCCGGGGTGACGGTGCCGCTCTTGGCGGCGGCCACGCGCTGGCGACGATCGATGACGCGGGTCTTGTACTTGCGGAGCTGGCGCGTGACCTTCTCGGCCGCCTCGTCGATGGCGGCGTACATGTCGTCGGAGCTGGCGACCACGCGGACCACGTTGTTGCGGACGAAGACCGTGACCTCGCAGCTCTTGCGCTCGGGGTTGGAGGGGTTCTTGTCCACGCGGAGGACCACGTCACAGGTGAGGGGCTTGATGTCAAAGACCTTGAGGGCGCTGCCGATCTTCTCCTCTACCTTGGCACGCAGGGAGTCGGAGACGCTTACCTTACGACCCGAGATCTTGATGTCAACCATACGAGCCTCCTTACGATTGCCTTGGGCGACGCGTTGAGCGCCGCCCTTGTCACACCTCATACCCAAATGATGCCGGAGCCATCTCCCGGAGCGCTGCGCCAACGGGGCCGGACGGACGAGACCTCTCGGCGGGCGCGAGAAGCCAAGGTGGGCGCGG
>CAZCTE010000201.1:0-1457 GCA_964501395.1 uncultured Atopobium sp. | reverse complement strand
CCTAGCCCTCGGTGGTCTCGGTCGAATCGGTCTCCTCGGTGGTCTCGGTCGTCTCGGTCGTCACGGTGGTGACCTCGATCTGCGAGGACTCGGAGAGCGTGGGGAACTCGCCGACCCAGCGGGACCGGGCGATCCCGGCCACGCCGTTGCTCAGGATCTCCTCCATGGCGTCCTGGACGCTCTCGAGAAGCGCGGTGGAGGTGGAGAGCACCCCCACGCCGATCGAGGAGGGCGTGTCGATGGTGCCGGCGAAGGTGGCGTCGCCCGAGATGCTCGCGAGGTAGGCGCCTGCGTACGCGTCGCAGACCACATAGTCAACGGTGCCCTCGGCGAGAGCCTCGAAGGCCTCGTTGAGGTTGCTGAAGGTCTCCTCCGTGACGTCCACGCCCAGGTTTCTCAGCGCCACCTGCGAGACGGAGCTGCCCTGGACGCCCACCGTGGCGCCCACGAGGTCGGACGCGGAGATGGGAACCGAGGTGACCTCGCCCGCGCAGAACACGCCGAGGGCGCTCTGCGCGTAGTCGCCCACCGTGGTCACGCCGTCGTCCTCGCCCTCCTCGACGCCCATGACCACGTCGCAGTCCTCGCCGAGCGAGGAGCTCGCGCTCGTGACCGAGACGAACTCGACGTTGGCGATGCCCAGCGCGTCCGCGAGGGCGTAGGCGATGTCCACGTCAATGCCGCTGTAGGTGCCGTCGGTCCCGGTGATGGCGAGCGGGGTGGTCTCGCTCACCTTGATGCCCACCGTGAGGGTGCCCTCGGTCACGAGGTCGGAGTCGGAGACCAGCTGGAGCAGGTCCTCGCTGCGCTGCTGGCGGGCCTCGGCGACGGAGGTTTCGCCGATCGCCTCGTCGATGAGGTCGGCGAGCGGCTGGACGGCGTCGCCGAAGACGGTTGCGATGTCGCTGAACACGGTGGATACCTCGGAGGGAATCCCCGAGCAGCCCGTGAGCAGGGCAAGTGAGAGGGCGGCGGCCGCCCCGGCGCGACGCATGCTGCCTCCGTGCGTCATATACGTTCCTCCGTCCTTCTCGCCACCGTTGCGTCCCATCCCAGCTGACCTGGTCTTTGACCCCACACCCGCACACCGGGGACGTCGCTTTCGGCGCCGCGGCGCCTCCACTCTAGCCCCTCTCGCCCGCGAGGCCGGGTGCCTCTTGCGTATGACGGGCGGTGCGACTTACCTCTAGGACGAGCCATGATCGCCCGGACGCGCACGCCCGGGCTTACGTGGATCCCTTTGCCCTCGTCTGGCATGGACTAGGGCGCGCGGCACTGGGGGCGCGGCGCCCGCAACCACAGACCTGGGTTGAGACCGCTCCAGTATACCCCCGCGCCCGGCGTCCGTTTCACCCGCGGGAGCCGTGACGTGGCGGTTTTCCACGTCCCGGCCGGAGTGGGCCGCGGCCGGCCGCGAAACGTTCGCGGAACGTCCGCATCCCCTAAAGGCAGCTGAG
>CAZCTE010000200.1:1465-3000 GCA_964501395.1 uncultured Atopobium sp. | reverse complement strand
CGCCCCCTACGCCCAGCGGCCCAGGAAGCCGAGCACGGCGTCCCAGTACCGCCCCGGGTCGGCGAAGACGGAGCAGCAGTGCCCCGCGCCCGCAAAGGTCACGAGCTCGTGGCCGCCCCCGGCCGCGGAGAGCTCGCGGCCCATGGAGGGCGGGACCACGCGGTCGGCGTCGCCGTGCAGCAGCAGGACGGGCACCCGGGAGCGCGCGAGGGCGTCGACGGGCCGGGCAAGCAGAACGTCGTAGCCGCCGGGCTCGCGCATGAGCCTGCGGCGCGCGACGTCAAGCAGCGGGTGGGCGGGCACCGGCGGCGTCCCGAGCGAGCCGGTCTCCACCACGTTCTCCGCGGCGCGCCAGAAGTCCGTGTAGCCAGAGTCGGCCACGCAGGCGCGGACCTGCGCGGGAAGGTCCCCCTCGGCGGTGGCCATGAGGCAGGAGGCCGCCCCCATGGAGATGCCCATGAGGACCACGCTCGCGCCCTCCCCCGCACGGCCGACCACCCAGCGCGCCCAGGCCACGAGGTCGCGCCGGTCGAGCCAGCCGCAGCCCACCCAGTCGCCGCCGCTCGCGCCGTGGGCGCGCAGGTCAACGAGGAGCAGGTTGAAGCCGGCCTCGGCGAGGCGGCGGGCGTAGGCGATGCCCGCGCGCCAGTTGTCGTGGTAGCCGTGCACGAAGACGAGCCAGCGCGCGGAGCCCGGACAGCAAACCAGCGCATGCCCCGCGAGGCGGGTACCGTCGTCCGAGCGGGCCTCCACCTCCTCGAAGCCCGCCCCGAGCGACTGGAGCCAGCCCCAGGTGCGGCCCGCCTCCTCGGCGCGGTCCCACTCGATGACCTCGCCCTCACGCCCGGTGATGCCGGGCGACATGTCCCGCACGCGGGCGTCCCCGCCCTCGCCCAGGTAGGGCCCCAGCGGGTCGTCCCCGAGGTCGCGCTGGGGGCCGAGCACGGCAGGCAGGATCTTGGGCGCGAGCGCGGCCGCGGCCACCCCGCGCGCCGCCGCCGGCAGCCGCAGCCCACCCAGCCAGGAAACGAGGTCGTCTTTCAGGCCCATCTCACCGCTCCTTCTCGCCCTGTCTAGAGCGTCTCGAGAAGCGCCTGGCAGCCGGCAAGGACGTCGCGATAGGTGGCGTCGAAGTCGCCGGTGTACCAGGGGTCCGCCACGTCACCGGGGCGAGACGTCCAGTCGAGCAGGCGGCTCACCTTGCCGTCGGGGTCCCCAGCAAAGATGCGCGAGATGCCCCAGGCGTTCTCCGCGTCCATGTAGACGATGTGGTCCCAGCGGTCGTACTCGTCTCGCCGCAGACGCCGCGCGCGGTGCTCGCCCACGGGGATGCCTTCCTCGCGCAGCTTGCGCACGGTGCCAGGGTGCGGCGGGTTGCCAAGCTCCTCCGAGCTCGTCGCGGCGGAGTCTATGACGAACTCCCCCTCGCGGCCCGCTCGGCGCACGAGCTCCTCCATGACGAACTGCGCCATCGTCGAGCGGCAGATGTTGCCGTGGCAGACGAAGAGTATGCGGGTCATGGCGCCTCCCTGGGG
>CAZCTE010000200.1:0-1365 GCA_964501395.1 uncultured Atopobium sp. | reverse complement strand
AGCGGACGGCCTGGCCGCGACGCATCGGCTACTTGGCGTGCTTGCCGTGCTTTGCGGCGGGCTTTTCGGAGCTGACGCTGCCGTACTCGATCCGTCCGACGTCGGGCCTGCCCGCCGCCTCGCGGGCCCTCCTGCGGGCCCGGGCCGAGCGCGCCGAGATGACGCCCATGAGCACCAGAATCAGGGCGAAGCAGCCAGCCACGATGCCCATGTGCAGCGGCTCGGACGTCACCCACCAGATGACGAAGCCGGGGATGTTGAGCTCCATGTCGGTGGCGGCCGCCACGTCCACGCTGCCGAGCGTCCGCTCCCCGAGCGCAATGGTGACCAGGCCCAGGTTCGTCCCCTCCGTGACGGGCGCCTGCAGCGCGTCCTCCTCGTCCCAGGAGACCGTAACCGTGAGGTCCTCCAGCGTGGTCCCCCGCGGCACGGTGGCCACGATCGCGCTCGTTGCCGCGGCTCCCACGGCGTCGCCGTCCGTGGAGAACTCCACCTCGCGCGTGGTGAGGACGTCGCCCTCGGAGACCACCTCTTCGGTCACCCACGCCCCGAAGCCCCACTCAAAGAGGTCCTGGAGGTCGTAGAAGTTGGGCGTCACGCCGTTCTCGTCCTCCGCGTACGAGGCGCCCATGACAATGCCCACGAGGGTCATCCCGTCGCTCTCGGCGGCCGCCACCAGGCACTTTCCGGCGTCGTAGGTAAATCCGGTCTTGCCCGCCACGATCGTCTCGCCCATGTAGACCACGCTCTCGGAGTCGAGCAGGGTGTTGGTGTTCTCGAGCGTGCGGGCCTCGCTCAGCTCGGTTGCGGGGAGCTCCCAGGTGGCGCTCCCGGAGATCTCGGAGAACTCGGAGTAGGCGAGGGCCGCCTGGAAGATGGTCACGAGGTCGCGCGCCGTGCTCACGTTGTCCGAGGAGAGGCCGCAGGGGTCCACGAAGCTCGTGGACGCGCAGCCCAGCTCCGCGGCCCGCGCGTTCATCATGTCCACGAAGGTCTCCCAGTCGCCGGCCACGTAGCGCGCCAGCACGTACGCGGCGTCGCTCCCGGAGGGGATGAGCAGCCCTGCAAGAAGGTCGCGCACGGTGAGCGACTCCCCCGCCTGGAGGCCCGCCACGGTGCTCTCGGACGTGACGTTCTCCAGATCCGCCTCCTCGACGGTCACCACGTCGTCGAGGTTGCCGTTCTCGAGCACCAGCAGCGCGGTCATGACCTTGGTGAGCGAGGCCGTGGAGCGCAGGTCGTCCGCACCGCTCTCGTAGAGGACGGTGCCGGTGGTGGCGTCCACGAGAAGCGCCACGGGAGACGAGATCTCGGGCGGCTCGTCGGCTGACCAGGTGACGTCCTCCTCCGAGGTCGCATCCTCGG
>CAZCTE010000199.1:0-3016 GCA_964501395.1 uncultured Atopobium sp. | reverse complement strand
GGCCAAACGGGTGCACAACGGGAGTGCACAACGCAGGTCCAACCGGTTATGCACTCGTTTCGGAAGGAATCGCGCGTTGTGCACCGGTCGCTTCCCACGGTCGGCCGGCTTGGCGATGGTCGGGCCGCTCCGGGCCGGCCCCCACCGCCCGTGCATGCCCGCCTACGCGCCCGGCCACGCATGCCGGTAGTACTATGGTGATTCGGCCCACGCGCCGCGAGCCGCACGCGCCGCGAGGCGCCCGCCCGCGCTGCGAGCCGCCCGCCAGTGCCACGCGCCCCGCCGCCGTCCCAACACGAACCCCAGGAGGTCCCATGCGCTTCTCACAGAGGCTTGACCTGTTCGCCGACGAGGTGTTCGCCTCGCTCAACGAGAAACGGCGCGAGCTCGAGGCCGCCGGCCGGAGGGTCTACGACCTCTCCGTGGGCACGCCTGACTTCGAGCCCCCGGCGCACGTGGTCGACGCCCTCATAACCAGCGCCCGGGACCCCAAGAGCTGGAAGTACTCGCTGCACGACAAGGACGAGCTTCTCGACGCGGTCTGCGCCTACTACGAGAGCCGCTACGGCGTGAGCGGCATCACGCGCGACATGGTGGCCAGCTGCCGCGGCACCCAAGAGGGCCTCGGCTACGTCTGCGCCGCGCTCGTGGACCCCGGCGACGTGGCCCTGGTGCCGGACCCCTGCTACCCGGTCTTCCAGAACGCCACCCTCCTCGCCGGCGCCAAGCCGTACTACTACAAGCTCACGGCCGAGCACGACTTCCTGCCCCACTTGGCGGACGTCCCCGCGGACGTGGCCGACGCCGCCAGGTACCTGATCCTCTCGCTGCCCGCCAACCCCGTGGGCTCGGTGGGCACGCCCGAGCTCTACGAGGAGGCCATCGCCTTCGCCCGCGCGCACGACCTCGTGATCATCCACGACAACGCGTACTCGGACATCGTCTTCGACGGCGAGCCCGGCGGCTCCTTCCTCGCGTATCCCGGCGCGCTCGAGGTGGGCGTGGAGTTTCTCTCGCTCTCCAAGTCCTTCAACGTCACGGGCGCGCGCCTCTCCTTCCTGGTGGGCCGCCCGGACGTGGTGGCCGCCGCGCGCAAGCTCCGCGGCCAGGTGGACTTTGGCATGTTCTTTCCCGAGCAGGACGCGGCCATCGCGGCCCTCACGGGCCCGCGCGACTCGGTGGAGCGCCAGCGCCTGCTCTACCAGGAGCGCCGCGACGCCCTCTGCGACGGCCTCGAGGGCATCGGCTGGGAGCGTCCCAACGCGCACGGCTCCATGTTCGTCTGGGCCCGCCTGCCGCACGGCCGCACGGACTCGGCGGCCTTCTCGCTCGAGCTCATGGAGCGCGCGGGCGTGATCGTGACGCCGGGCTCGAGCTTTGGCCCCTCGGGCGAGGGCTACGTGCGCATGGCCCTGGTGCTCCCGCCTGATGAGCTGCGCGCCGCGGTGGCCGCCATCGCCGACGCCGGGCTGTAGGAGGGCCGCATGGGAGCGAGAACTGCGGGCACGGGTGCCGTGACGCCGGAACCGGCCGCGGTGACGCCAAGCTCGGTCCCGTCCTCCGTCACCCCGGGCCCCTGGACCACGCCCGCGCCCGTGCGCGCCTGCCTCTTTGACGTGGACGGCACCACGCTCAGCCTCTCGCAGGGCCGCGAGCCCGCCTCCACGCGCGAGGCCATCCGGCGGCTTGCGGAGGCCGGGGTCGTGCCGCTACTGGCCACGGGCCGCGCGCCGTACCTGCTCGGGGGCGTGGACCTCTCGGGCTTTGGCGGCGCGGTGCTGCTCAACGGGCAGCTCGTGGAGGTGGGCGGGCGGCAGATTCACTCCAACCCCCTGGACCGCGACGACGTGGCGACCGTGGTGGAGCAGGTGCGCGCGGGCCTCTACACCTGCCTCTTCATGGAGCGCAACCGCATGTACATGAGCGCGATGGACGGGCGCGCCCGCGAGATGGCCGCGTTCACGCACAACCACTTCGAGGCCGGCGACGTCGCCTGGGCGCTGGAGAACGACGTCTACCAGCTCAACGTGCTGGTTGACCCGGGCGAGGAACGCGTGGTCACGGACGCCACGCGCCACTGCAAGACCACGCGCTGGAGCGAGCTCTTTGCCGACGTCATGCCGGACACGGGCGGCAAGGACGTGGGCGTGCGGATCCTGCTCGAGGAGCTGGGCATTGCCCCCGAGGAGTGCGTGGCCTTCGGCGACGGCGGCAACGACGTGAGCATGTTCGGGGCGGTGGGCACCTCGGTGGCCATGGGCAACGGCGGCGCGGACGCGCGGGCCGCGGCGACCTACGTGACCGACCACATCGACGACGACGGCCTCTGGAACGCCTGCGTGCGCCTGGGCCTCATCGACGGGCCGCTCTGGGGCGAGGGTCGGACGGACTGAGCAACGCAGCAAAGAAGCGCAGCCAAGGAAACGGGGGACCACGATGGACGGCAGGGACTTTCAGGAGCTTGTGACGGCGTCGCGCAGCTATCGGCGCTTCGACGACACGCCCGTGGACGGCGAGACGCTCGAGGCGCTCGTGGACGCGGCGCGCCTTTCGCCCTGCGGCAACAACATGCAGGTCCTGCGCTTTCGCCCGGTGAGCGAGAGGGACGCGTGCGACGCCGTCTTCTCCCACCTGCGCTGGGCCGCGCTCTACACGGACTGGGACGGCCCGGCCGAGGGCGAGCGCCCGCGCGGCTACGTGGTGATCTGCCTGCCTGCGCAGCTGGCCGAGAACCCCATCCGCCTCATCGACGTGGGCATTGCCGCGCAGGCCATGGCGCTCGCCGCCTGCGCGCGCGGGCTCGGCTGCTGCATGCTGCGCAGCTTTGACGCCGGGCTCGCGGGCGAGCTGGGGCTGCCCGAGGGGCTTGCGCCCGCGCTCGTGCTCGCCGTGGGCGGCCGGGGCGAGAAGGTCCGGCTCGAGGGCGCGGGCACCGAGCACGGCCTCTCCTACTGGCGCGAGCCCGACGGGACCCACTGCGTCCCCAAGCTCGAGGTCGAGGAGCTGCTGGTCTAGA
>CAZCTE010000198.1:0-3024 GCA_964501395.1 uncultured Atopobium sp. | reverse complement strand
CGTTCATGCCGCTCGACCCCAACGTCTACGCCAAGATGCTCGGCGAGAAGATCGACAAGGGCGGCGTGCGCGTCTACCTCATCAACACCGGCTGGACCGGCGGCTCCTACGGCACCGGCACTCGCATGAAGCTCTCCTACACCCGCAAGATGGTCGAGGCCGCCCAGTCCGGCCTCATCGACGACTGCGAGTTCGTGCACGACGAGCGCTTCAACCTCGACGTGCCCACCACTTGCCCGGGCGTGCCCTCCGAGTTGCTCAACGCGCGCAACACCTGGGAGGACCGCGCCGCCTATGACGAGACGGCCGAGAGGCTCGCGCAGATGTTCGTGGACAACGCCGAGAAGCGCCTCCAGACCATGAGCCCCGAGGTCCGCGCCGCCGGCCCGCACCCGCTCGGCGTGGCGTAGGGTACGCGCTGCTGGCTCGCGCGCTGGCTGACACGCCACTCAGAATCGCACTCCATGGCCCCGGTCCGCCGGGGCCTTTCTTGTGAGGCGGCGCACCCGGATTCGAGTGCACAACGCGGTGGTGTCGCGTTGTGCACTCCCACCCGGGTGCACAACCGCGTGAACACGTCGATTTGGGTGCACAACCCGCTGTTTCGACCCCGACCCGAGTGCACAACGCAAGGGGGGCTCGTGTTGTGCACCCAAACGCGGGTCCACAACAGCGTGGCCAGGGAGTTTTGGGTGCACGGCGAGGGGGCGTGCGGGGCCTCCGCTGACATCGAGCTGAGCCTCGCGGGCATCCCGCGATTCTGCCTGTAGCTCAAACCGGGAACCGCAGGTACAGACAAGACTCTGATGAACAGAGTCGCAGGTGGAGGGCTCGATGATAAAGGTTCCCGACGATCTGCTCGGAGTGGCGACTGTCGAGACAAGATGCCGCCTGCCGAACTGACAGGGGGCGTTCACGGACCTGAAGATATGCTTTCCCCACCTGGAAGAGCTCCGTGCGAGGGCGGAAGCCGCACGGGAGACACGTAGGTGAGGAGGCAGGTATGAGCGGAAGAACGGGGCTGCCGGTTCCCGCGCGGCGCGCGCTCATGGTTGGCGTGGTTCTGACGGCGCTCATGTGGGGCACCTATCTCGCCGTGAGTCTCCTTACCGGCGGCAGCGTGCTGATCCTGCTGCTGGTGAGGGTTGTTGCCGTCTTTGCCTGCGGCATCTCGTTCGCGATTGCCGGGCGGGGCATTGCCGCGGCCGACTGCGGGCCCTGTGTCACCTGGCTGAGAGCTGGGGCGGGACGGAGACGAATCACGCTCGTGGCGTTTGTCCTCCTGTACGCCCTGTCCCTGGCGGTGCTGGGGGGCAGTGACGGCGCGCTCGGATTTCTCGGCGACTGGCTCAGGGCGCTCCTGCTGGGCGTCGAGGCGTTTCTCTATGCCGCGGGGAGCACCGCGACGGGCATCGCTTCCTAGCTGGCAAACGCGCGGGCCCCGTGCCCATTCCCTCGAAGAAGATGTATACTGCATGCAAAACGCATCTTGCGAGAAGGGAAGGGAACATGCCGGCACTGCAGATCAGGGACCTTCCTCAGCGGACGTACGACGGTCTTAAGGCACGCGCGGAGCTTGAGCACCGGAGCATGGCGCAGCAGGCAACGGTTGCGATCGAGGAGCACCTCCGCATGGGTACGCCTCGTGACGAAGGGGGCGAACGTCGTGGGATGGAGAGCGAGACGCGCGAGGAGAGGGCGGCTCGGCACAAGGCGATTCTCGAGAGAATCAGCCAAATGCCCAAGGTTCAAATCCCCGATGACTTCCCGAGCATCGTCGAAATCATCCATGAGGGGAGAGAAGAGCGCGACCATGGCTGTTTTGGACTGTAGCGCCGCCGTCTGTCTTGCACTTGAGGGACCGGAGAGCGAATCGCTGAGCGACCTCATGCTTTCGGGAGAGACCATCATCGCACCGGATTTGTATGTGGCTGAGGTGACGCATACCATGCAGAAGTACGTCCGTGCCGGCGTGCTTACGAAGGATGGGGCGCTTGAGCGCGCGAAGCAGTGCGTCGAATTGGTGGACCGTCTCGTTCCGGCGAGAGACCTGTACATAGAGACGCTCAGCGAAGCCCTCCGCCTTGGGCACTCTTCCTACGATATCTTCTACCTGGTGCTTGCTCGCCGCACCGCCTCAGCGCTCTTTACGCTCGATCGTCGGCTCCAGAACCTCTGTCTCAAGAACGGGGTCTCCTGCGTGTTTGGGCTGACGGTGGACGATGAGCGCTGGGCTATCAGGGCCGAGACTATTGACGGCCCGGCCATCGACCGCACGTCCGATGTCGACGAGCAGGGCTAAGGCTGCCGCTGCCATTGAGCAGCACCTGGGCCTCGTGTTGTCTCAGGAGCATCCCGCGCGTTCCCTTACTGAGGAGGAAGAGCGGCAGGCCCGCATCGCCAGGCGCAAGGCCCTCTTCGAGGAGATTCACGCCTCTCCCATGATTGAGGTGCCAGATGATTTCCCGAGCTCCGCAGAGATAATTCGCGAGCTGCGGGACTCCCGGTAAGAGTTTTGGGAGCGACCGGTATGCCTGGGAGTGGTATGCAAACCGGCGATTGCGGTGCTTTGCATGATTCCCGCACAAAGAAACCCGGCCCCGCGGCTTTCTCGCCGTGGGACCGGGCTCTCACGCTACCTCTGTCAGCGGGCGGCCGCCGGTAAAGCAGACCGCAGGCGTGGCTTCAGCAGGCGGGCGGCCGCGGTGCCAATGCCGCCAGCGCCGCCCCCGTACCGCTACTCCTTCTCGGCCATCTGGGCCTGGACGGCGGTGATGGCCACCACGCCCACGATGTCGTCCGCGGAGCAGCCGCGGGAGAGGTCGTTCACCGGCTTGGCGATGCCCTGCAGGATGGGGCCGTAGGCCTCGGCGCGGCCGAAGCGCTGGACCAGCTTGTAGCCGATGTTGCCGGTCTCGAGGTTGGGGAAGACGAGCACGTTGGCGTGGCCCGCGACGGCGCTCTCGGGGGCCTTGAGCTTGGCCACCTCGGGCACGATGGCGGCGTCGAGCTGCAGGTCGCCGT
>CAZCTE010000197.1:0-3034 GCA_964501395.1 uncultured Atopobium sp. | reverse complement strand
CCCGTGGGGCGCGACCAGCGCCCCCACATCGAGATCACCGACAAGATCGCGCGGCGCTTCCACGAGCGCTACGGGCGGGTGTTCCCCGAGCCGGCGGGCCTGCTCACCTCGACCCCGCTTCTGCCCGGGCTCGACGGCCGCAAGATGAGCAAGTCCTACGGCAACGCCATCTCCCTCTCCATGACCGCCGAGGAGACGGCCAGGCTCATCAAGAAGTCCAAGAGGGACTCCGAGCGCACCCTCACCTACGACCCCGTGAAGCGCCCCGAGATATCCGGCCTGCTCACCACCGCCGGCATCTGCACCGGGCGCGACCCGCGCGAGATTGCCGACGAGATCGGCTCGGGCGGCGCGGGCCAGCTCAAGAAGTACGTCACCCAGGCGGTGAACGACTACTTCGCGCCCATCCGCGAAAGGCGTGCCCAGATCGAGCAGGACAAGGACTACGTGGCCGACGTCCTGCACGAGGGCAACCGCCGCGCCCGCGAGATCGCCGCGGCCACCCTCGACGAGGTCCGCGAGGCCATGGGCATGGTGTACTAGCCAGGAGCCGAGAGGCGCCGCGACAAGCGCCAGTGACGCCGAGAGGCGCCCGAGAAGCACGAGAAGCACGAGAAGGGGCCGCCCCGAACGGCCGAGGATTGGGTCCTCGGTCCGCGCGGGGCGGCCCCTCGTCGTGCGATCGGCAGTCATCCCGCCGGCAGCTGCGCGCCGGCGGGACGCGCGGGGGCGCCTCGACGGAAACGCGCCGTCCGGCGCCCGGTCCGGCTGCCGCCCCCGCGCCGACGCCCTACCGCAGCGTGGCCAGCATCACGGCCTTGATCGTGTGCAGGCGGTTCTCGGCCTCGTCGAAGACGCGGCTGCGCGGCCCCTCGAAGACCTCGTCGGTCACCTCGAGCTCGGCGAGGCCGAACTTCTGGTAGACCTCCTCGCCGATGGTGGTCTTGCGGTCGTGGAAGCTCGGCAGGCAGTGCATGAAGATCGCGTCGGGCGCGGCCTTGGCCATGAGCTCGGCGTTAACCTGGTAGGGCGAGAGCAGGCGGATGCGCTCGCCCCAGAGGTCTGAGGACTCGCCCATGGAGACCCAGATGTCGGTGTAGACCACGCTCGCGCCTCCTACGCCCTCGTCCACGTCCTCGGTGAGCGTGATCGTGGCGCCGGTCCCCGCCGCCACCTCGCGGCAGGCCTCAACGAGCGCGGCGTCCGGCATCTGCTCGGCGGGCCCGCAGGCGCAGAAGTCTATCCCCAGCTTGGCGCAGACCACCATGAGGGAGTTGCCCACGTTGTTGCCGGCGTCCCCCATGAAGGTCACCTTGCGGCCGCGCATGCCGCCCACGCCAAACTCCTCCTCCATGGTGAGCACGTCGGCGAGCATCTGCGTGGGGTGGAACTCGGTGGTGAGGCCGTTCCACACGGGCACGCCCGCGTAGGCCGCGAGCTCCTCCACGCGCTCCTGGCCAAAGCCGCGGTACTCGATGCCGTCGAACATGCGGCCGAGCACGCGCGCCGTGTCCGGGATGGACTCCTTCTTGCCCACCTGCGAGGCGCTCGGGTCCAGGTAGACGGCGTGCATGCCCAGGTCGGCGGCCCCCACCTCAAAGGCGCAGCGGGTGCGCGTGGAGGTCTTCTCAAAGACGAGCGCCACGTTCTTGCCCTCGAGGTAGCGGTGCGGCTCGCCGGCGCGCTTCTTGGCCTTGAGGTCGGCGGAGAGGTCCAGCAGGTAGCGAATCTCCTCGGGGGTGAAGTCGAGAAGCTTGAGGAAGCTGCGGCCGGCGAGGCTGACGGACATGGGGGTCTCCTTCCTGCGGGTGTCTCATGAAAGTCGAATCGTAGCACGTCACGCGCACGGAGCGCGCGGAGGGCGCCCGCGGCGGCGCGGCTCTTTGCACAACCTTAACCAACAGGGCCGGGAGGCCCCGCCCGCGGCTGCTATCATCGACCGTGACACGCACGGCCTCGGCCGCGCACGCACACGCGAAAGGCGTTCCCCATGAGCAAGGACAAGACCCCCGCGCCGGCGGGCCAGAAGGCGACGGACGAGAGGCCCGCCGGGCGCAAGAAGCGCAAGCGGGACTTCTCGTACACGCAGAACCGCGAGCTCAGCTGGCTGCGCTTCGACGACCGCATCCTCGACGAGGCATACGACCCCGAGGTCCCCGCCTTCGAGCGCCTCAAGTTCTGCGAGATCGTGGAGTCCAACCTGGACGAGTGGTTCATGATCCGGGTGGGCGGCCTGTCCGACCTCGCCTCGCTCAAGAACCAGCCCAAGGACAACAAGTCCAACATGACCCCCGCCGAGCAGCTCGACGCCATCTTCGAGGCGGTCCCACAGCTCGTGCGGCGCCACGAGCGCGGCCTCGCCGAGGTCGAGGGCATCCTCGCGCGCCGCGGACTCGTGCGCGTCCCCCCGTGCGACTACACGCCGGACGACATCGCCGCCGTCCAGCGCCACTTCGAGCGCCGGCTCGCCCCGATCATCTCGCCCCTCGTCGTGGACCCGCGCCACCCCTTCCCCAACCTGCGCAACGGGCGGCTCTTCGTGGCCTGCTCGCTCAGCGGGGCGGAGGAGACGGGGCTTCTCGGCATCATCGAGGTCCCCAGCGCCGAGGGGCGCGTGGTGCCCCTGCCGAGCACCGCCAGGGCCTGGCGCTACACCCTTCTCGAGGACGTGCTCCAGACCTGCTTGGACCAGTGCTTCGGCGACTACGTGCCCAAGCGCTCGGCGGCCCTGCGCGTCACGCGCAACGCCGACATCGACCCGGACGGCGAGGGCGTGGCGGAGGAGGAGGACTACCGCCAGCACATGAAGAAGGTCCTCAAGCTCCGGCAGCGCCTCCAGCCCGTGCGCCTAGAGATTCGCGGCAAGCTGGGCAAGTCCCTCGAGGCGCTCATAGCCGACGAGCTCTCCCTGGAGCCGCGGCGCGTCTTCCGCCTCGAGCGGCCCCTGGGCCTCAGCTACGTCTACGGCCTGGAGCCCCACATCCCCGACCACGAGCACGCCGCCTGCGTGTTTCGCCCCTTCGAGCCGCAGGTC
>CAZCTE010000196.1:0-3057 GCA_964501395.1 uncultured Atopobium sp. | reverse complement strand
CGCCTGCGCTATGCTCTGGTGTTGAGAAACATGCCGTCCCGGGAGGTCGTATGACCCAGCACATGACCCAGCAGAACAGGTTCGCCACGGAAGACCCCGCGCTCGCGCCGGGCAGCACGCACGCCGGCTTCACCGTCATCAGGACGGAGGCGCTGCCGGAGCTCTCCGGCCGGGCCTACGTCATGCGGCACGACGCCAGCGGCGCCCGGGCCCTCTGGCTCGCCTGCGCGGACACCAACCGCTCCTTCGCCATCTCGTTCAAGACCCCGCCCGCGGACGACACGGGCGTCTTCCACATCCTCGAGCACTCGGTGCTCTGCGGCTCGGACCGCTACCCCGTGAAGGAGCCCTTCGTCAACCTGCTCAAGACGAGCATGCAGACCTTCCTCAACGCCATGACCTTCCCGGACAAGACCATGTACCCGGTGGCCTCCACCAACGTGGCCGACCTCGAGAACCTCATGGGCGTCTACCTCGACGCGGTGCTCCACCCGGCCATCTACCGGCGCCGCCGCATCTTCGAGCAGGAGGGCTGGCACCTCGAGGCGGCGGACGACGGCTCGCTCAGCTACAACGGCGTGGTCTTCAACGAGATGAAGGGCGCCCTCTCCGACCCCGACGACGTGCTCTACCAGGAGCTCTCCCGCGCCCTCTTCCCCGACACCGCCTACGGCCACGAGTCCGGCGGCAACCCGCGCGCCATCCCGCAGCTCAGCTACGAGGCCTTCCTCGACGCCCACGCGCGCCACTACGCGCTCTCCAACGCCTACGTGGTGCTCTACGGCGACCTCGACATAGACCGCGAGCTCGCCTTCATCGACGAGCGCTTCCGCGGGGCGGAGCAGCGCGGGGCTGGGCGGGGCGGCACTGAGCAGAGCGGCGCGGGGCAGAGCGCGGCCAGGCGCGATGCCGGCGCGCCCAACCCCCTCGAGCTCCAGGCGCCCGTGCGGCCGGAGCGCCGCGAGGTCCCCATGGCCACGGCGCCGAGCAACTCCACGATCGGCCTCTCCTACGTGCTGGGCACCGCCGCGGACCGCACCCGGGTCCTCGCCGCCGACGTGCTGCTCGACGCGCTCTGCGGCTCCAACGAGGCGCCGCTCAAGCGCCGCGTGCTCGACGCGGGCCTCGCGGACGACTTCTCCGCCTCGCTCGTGGACGGCGTGCTCCAGCCCCAGGTCATGTTCGTCCTGCGCGGGCTGCGCCCCGGAGCCGGCGAGACGTTCCGCGACCTCGTGGAGTCCGCCTGCGCGGAGCTCGCCGAGGGCGGCATCCCGCGCGACAAGCTCGCCGCGGCCCTGGCCCAGGCGGAGTTCACCCTGCGCGAGGGCGACTGGGGCGGCTACCCCGACGGCGTTGCCTACTCCATCATGGCCATGTCCGGCTGGCTCTACGACGACGAGCGCCCCCTCGACTACCTGCGCTACGAGGACGCCCTCGCCGAGCTCAAGGCCGGCCTGGAGGGCGACTACTTCGAGCGGCTGCTGCGCGAGCTCGTCTGCGAGAGCGCGCACTGCGCCGAGGTGGAGATCGTGCCCGCGGAGGAGGGCACCGCCTCCGAGGAGGCGGCCGAGCTCGCCCGCCTGCGCGAGGGCATGACCGAGCGGGACATAGAGGCCGTGCGCGCCGAGGTTGCGGCGCTGCGCGCGGAGCAGGAGGCGCCGGACGCGCCCGAGGCGCTCGCCACGCTGCCGCAGCTCACGCCGGCAGACGTGGAGCCCCCCGCCCCCGAGCCCGCCGCGTCCGAGGTGGAGGCGCCCCTGCCCTGCGTGGCCCACGAGCTGGACACCCACGGCATCGACTACGTCTACCACTACTTCGACCTGCGCCACCTGGAGCTCGCCGACCTGCCGTACGTGGGCGTGCTCACGGACCTTCTCGGCAAGCTCGACACCGCGCGGCACAGTGCCTCGGACCTTGACACCCTCATCGAGACGAGCCTCGGCGGGCTCGACTTCTTCGTGGAGACCTACTCCCGCGACGACGACCTCTCCTTCGCCGACCCCAAGCTCGTGGTGGGGGCCTCCGCGCTCTCCGAGAACGTGGGCGCGCTCGCGGAGATCCCGCGCGAGGTCTGGGGCGAGACGAGCTTTGCGGACGCGGACCGCATCCGCGACATCCTCACGCAGCGGCGCGTGGCGCTCGAGCAGTACTTTGTGAGCGCGGGGCACTCGGCCGCGGTCGCGCGCACCGGCGCGTACTTCTCGTCGGCGGCCGTGGCGTCGAGCGCCATGGCGGGCCTCGACTACTACCTCTTCCTGCGCGAGCTGCTGGACAACTGGGAGGCGCGCTCCGGCGAGCTGGCCGGGCGGCTCTCCGCGCTCGCCGCGCGCGTCTTTGCCGCGGACGACGTGCTCGTGAGCTTCACCGGCCCGGCCGAGGACCGCGGGCGCTTCTGGGAGCGGGGCGGCTCGCTCGGCCTTACGAGCGCGGGGTGCGATGGCGGCCGGCTGGCGATCCCGCGGCCCGCGCCGAGAAACGAGGCCTTCCTCATCCCCTCGGACGTGAGCTACGTGGCCCGGGCGAGCGCGCACGCGGCCGACGCGGAGCGGCTGGGGAGCTGGCAGGTGGCCACCCGCGCGCTCTCCTACGACTTCCTCTGGAACGAGGTGCGCGTGAAGGGCGGCGCCTACGGGGTGGGCTTCAAGCACACGACCGAGGGCCTCTGCCAGTTCTGGAGCTACCGCGACCCGTCGATCGACGCCACGCTCGGGCGCTACGACCAGGCGGCCGACTGGCTCGCCAGCTGGGACCCCACGCAGGCAGAGCTCGACGGCTACGTGGTCTCCGCGGTGGCGGCCCACGACGCGCCCGTCAAGCCCCGGCGGATGGCGCGCCGGCAGGACGTGGCCCGCTTCTCCGGCCGTCCCGCGGGCTGGCGCGACGCCATCCGCGCGCAGGAGCTGGCCACCACGGCCGAGGACGTGCGCGCGCTGGCGGCGACCCTGGGCGAGAAGGGCGCCCCGCGCGGCGTCTGCGTCTTTGGCGGGCGCGCGGCGGTGGAGGCGTCCGGCGTGGAGTTTGATACCGTGACCGAGCTCGTGTAAGGCGGACCTTCGC
>CAZCTE010000195.1:0-3077 GCA_964501395.1 uncultured Atopobium sp. | reverse complement strand
TGATGCGGTGACCGAGAGCGTTGTCGTGTGCAACCACTGCGGCACGCAGTACAGCAGCACAGACGAGTGGGCAACGCACGTTCAAGAACTGCTGTTCTCAGGCGACGTTGAGGGATACACCAGCGCATCTTACACCGTGAAGACCGTTACCACGCAGGAGGCCTATGACGAGACCGTGACCACTGGGTACACGTGCTCAAGCTGCGGTGCCACCAAGTAGGCACCGTCGTTCGGGCAATCGCATGGGAACGAGTGACGAGGCCGGGTCTCCCCGGCCTCGTCCATATGCGGGGGCATGATGATATACACGCCGTTGACGAACAGAGCGCTGCGCATCGCCTACGCCGGACATCACGGGCAGGTGGACAAGGCAGGGCTGCCGTACATCCATCATCTGCTGTACGTCGCGGAGCAGATGGATGACGAGGCGTCCACGTGCGTGGCGCTTATGCATGACGTGTTGGAGGACACATCTGTGACCGTATCAGACCTGCGCGATGAGAGCATCCCTGACGAGGTCGTGGATGCCGTCATGCTGCTCACCCGCGAGCGGGGCGTCCCGTACATGGACTACATCAGAAAGCTCTCTGCGAACCCGATTGCCCGGAAGGTGAAGGTCGCGGACCTACGGCACAACTCGGACGTGACCCGCCTTTGCGAGCTCCCGGACGAGATGAGGCAGCAAGGTGAGCGTCTTGCTGAAACGAGGTACCGGCCAGCGTTGGAGGTGCTGCTTGGGCAGGGTGACTCACGCTGACCCGCCTCTGGGGCGAATTAGCTTGGTGCAGCCAAAAAACGACCCCGCAGAATCGTGTCTCCGGCGACTTTAGGGCGGGGCCCTAGCCCCGACCATCTAGCGAACTTCGAGGCTCGCAGAATGGCTCTCAGTTCGTTTGACAGCATTTCCGCAGGTAGATGAGGTGGCCACTTGTTCGACTTCTTGAGGTTGCAGTCGCGGCAGAGCATCTGGCAGTTGTCAGATACGGTCCTGCCTCCCTTGCTCCATGGGATGACGTGGTCGGCCTGCATCTCCTCGAACTCGAAGTGCTTCCTGCAGTAGGGGCAGACGCCCTTCTGTCGCTCGTAGGCGGTTCGAGCGTCGCTCTTGTCGAAGACGCGGATGGAGATCCGCTCGTTGCCGGTGAGCACGTACTCGTAGACGCCGCGCTTGCTGGTCACGTCCTTTCTTTCTCTGAGCCCCTGAGAGCGATTCTCGGGGGCTTTCGCTGGCTCTCTGGACTGAGTCGTGTCCCGCTCCGAACGCCCCGCAGACGCGGCGTGGTGGCCTCAGACGAGGCCTTCTGCGATAAGCGCCTCGGCCTCCTCGCGGGTCTTGCAGTGGTAGAAAGTCATGATGTCCTCGACGGCACGTGACTTCGGAGTGTTCTCGCAGAAGCAGCCGCTCTGCTGGTTCCTGTTCATCGAGGGACGGTCGTAGGCCTTTCCGCCAGAGCGCGCCCAGCCCCTCAGATATGCCAGCCAGTCGCAGATGGGCTCCCCCTTCGGGTCCTTCCACCCCCGCCGCTCGCATGCCTCATAGAACTCGTGAGCGTCGACGGCAAGCCCCTCCGTCTCGCAGAAGCCCTCGACCTCGGGGATGGTTGGGATTGCGTTGGGGCTCGGCCTCGTGTCGGCCTTCCTCACGGTCTCCGTGGAGGGGCGTGCGGGGTCAGAAGACTGACTTGACCCTACACCCTGTCCCTCGCGCGCGCATGCAACAGCATGAGCAATGACGGAAGATCCGACTTGCGCTTCGTTGCCAGCCCCAGTGTTGATGCTTTGGCTCGTGCTGCTGATGATGTTGGAGTTTAGATTTGAGTTATAGCTGTAGTTAACTGAGCGGCTGTCATCCGGCATCCGAATAGCAGCCGCGCAGTTCTGAGATGTATCCTCCCAGGTAGAATGCTCTTTCGCCCTCTCGGTTTTGTCTTGGTTCCCCGCCGAAACGCCATGAGGAGCTCCGGGTTTTTCTCCGGAAACCTCGGGGAGACCCCTGAGGTTTTCGCTGAGAACACTGGGGATTCCCCCAAGGAAGTCGCGAGGTGTCTCAGGAGAAGTCTCGGGGTTCGTGGCGGAAACGCTCCTGCCGAGGGACTGGCTGCGCTTGAAATCAACCTGAGCCCGCAAGGCTTCGAACATGAGCCGAGCCTCCTTCGGGAGGCTGGGCTCCTCTAAGTCAAAGAAGTAGGCGATGATGGCGCCCAGCACCTTGTCGGCCTGCGCTCTGGGTAGGCTGGAGCGCGCGGCCTGGTACCATGAGCGCTCAAGTTTGAGGTACTTAGGGCTGCTTGATCTGCTGGTGCTCTCCATAACTCACTCCTCCCCACCATGACGGGGGCGGGAGCGCAACCAGGACTCCAGATCCTCGTAGAGGTAAAGGACCTGCGAGCGAGGGGAATCGCTCAGGCGGATGTAGGCTGGGCCCTTGCCTAGCGAGCGCCAGTTGGCAAGTGTTTTCGCCTCGATGCCGAGCATCCTGGCAGCACTTTCACTCGAGACTGCCATAGGGCGGAGAGCGAGCGCCGTTCCCTTGGCTTTGCCCTGCTTCATCGTGACCCTCCGTTCGACGTCAACGGAGAGCCTTGAGACGGCACAGAATAGGCGCTCTTCGCCAGTTCTGCCGCCACCTGTGCCCCATGGCCTTAACGCCCTCAGGTCCGTCCCTGACGCAGCCTTGGCTGTTCTAGACGGTATGGACGCTCGTGCAGGCGTCCAAAACGGGGCTAACAAGCTCCCGTTGGAGGGTTGGCGGTGTGCTCTCGAAACGCGGTTGCCAAGCCGCGCTCATCTCAGGTTCCGGTGGTCGCCTCAGTGGGGGTCGGTCTTACGACGCTATCATGCGCAGCCCATCGAGCTTTCCTTACGGCTCCGTATGCAGTTGCTGCCAGTATGCCCCGAAATGTCCCGCCGTATACAGCCTCAAGAATGAGCGGTTTTCAACGAAAGGTGGGACAATAGGTGGGACAAGCGTGGCGGGGAGAACAGAGAAAGAAAAACCCGCTACCTGTTTTCGCAGGTAACGGGACTATTTGTGGTCGCGGGGGCAGGATTTGAACCTACGACCTTCGGGTTATGAG
>CAZCTE010000194.1:0-3126 GCA_964501395.1 uncultured Atopobium sp. | reverse complement strand
AACCCGCACAAACCCTGAGGACGGGCATGTGTGCCTTTGTGCTACTATGACAAATCGCTATGAATCTGTCCCAAAGGAGTCCAACTCGTGAGCGTGCTCAACATCGTTCTTACCGTCCTGCTTTTCATCTCCGGGATTCTCACCGTCATTCTCGTGCTCATGCACTCCGGCAAGGGTACGGGCGTCTCTGACATGATTGCGTCCTCGCTCTACAACTCGGGCACCGGCTCGGGCATTCTCGAGAAGAACCTCAACCGTCTGACGGTCATCACCTCGCTCATCTTTGTCGCATGCATCTTTGTGATGGCCCTCACGTACCCCATTGGCACGCTGAGCTCGTAAGGGGCTGGCCAAGCTTCGGCGGATTGATGCGGCTGGGCAATAGCGCCAGGGCCGTGGCTGCCGGACGGCTCTGCGAGGATTCGTAAGCGGGCCGTCAATGCGTACGTGCACATATGATGCGCCCCCGTGAGACGTTCTCGCGGGGGCGTTTGCGTGCGAGGTGCTGCGTGCGAACACCAGCGCGAAGGCGCTCGAGAGGGACGCCCGAGGGACGCGAGCGCGTGCGGGACGTGCGGCTGCGCGAGGCGCGCGCAGCGCCCAGCTCCCGGCGCCAAAAAAGTCCAAAATTGGGGCTTGCATGGGGCGGAGACGTGGTTCATACTATCCCTTGCGCGAAAGCGCAGTGCACGTCGGAGTGGCGGAATTGGCAGACGCGCTAGCTTGAGGTGCTAGTGACTGACTAAAAGGTCGTGCGGGTTCAAGTCCCGCCTCCGACACCACGAGAGAACGCGGGTCCCCACGGGGACCCGCTTTTCGTATCTGGGCAGGGAGCGCCATGGCTCGATCCGCACTCAGCGTCAGACGCGTGGAGGGTATTGGCGAGGGCAGCCTCGTGGGAACCTTCTCCCTCCTCCTCCAGCTCACGAGCGAGGCCGTCCTCGTCTTCGACGGCGCCGGTCGCATACTTCTTGCAAACGACGAGGCCGCCGGGCTCTTTGGTCCCGAGCGCTCGCTTGTGGGGGAGGACGTGCGGTCGCTGTTTTCCTCGGCGGGCGAGCAGTTCGTCGGGTCTGGTCCGCTCGCGGCATACGGGTCGCCCGCGTCCACCGGCCAGTCCGTCGCAGTTGGCCCTGCCACCACCGGCCAGCTAGCCCCCGAGCAAGAGCCCCACGTCCCCTTCTCCCCCCGCGACCTGCCCTTTCCCCTGGACGGCTCCGCCTCCGTCGTGAGCTGCCACGTTGCCGGCGGCTACCTCGCGGGCCTGCGGGTCCGCTGCAGCCTGGTCACCGCCCCCGGCGAGACCTTCCTTCTCGTCGCGTCCCCGGCGGACGCCGAGGAGCGCGCCGCCCGCGAGGGACAGCGTGCCATCAGCGACCTCAGCCGCGCCAACCACCGGCTTGCCGGCGTCCTCAAGATCATCCTCGACACGCTGGACTCCTCGGACATGGGCGCCCTCTTCAAGCGCGTGCTCGAGGAGATCGCGGACACCATAGAGGCGGACGGCACGATCGTCTACCTCGCGGGGGCCGACGGCTTCCACCTCCGCGGCGTCTCGGCGGGCCTCATGGACGAGAGGATCGCGCACTTCATGCCCTTCGGCCGCAGCGTTGAGCGCCTGGCCATCCGAGAGGGGCGCGCGGTGCGCCTGCGCGTCTGCGCGCCCAGCAACGACGACCTGCGGCAGGGCCGGCTCACCATGCGCGACGTGGTGAACGAGGAGACCCACGAGGTCCTGCGCATGCGGGGCTCGATGCTCCCGCCGTTCACGAGCTTCATCTCGGTGCCCGTGTGGTACGGCGGCCACGTGATCGCCATCATCGAGGTGGGCTGGCGCCTCCAGCACCCGCTCGCCCGCGACGACGCCCAGCTGCTCGACGCCGTGGCGCACTACCTCTCCGTGCAGCTCGCGGGCACCTTCACCACGCTCCGGACGCAGCGGGCTGACCGCCTGGCGGCCTTGGGGACCCGGCTCAGGGAGCGGCTGCTCTCGGCCGACGCGAAGGGTGACGGAGGGACCGAGGGCGCCGCCGAGAACTTCTACGCGGCGCTGCAGGAGGCCGCCGACGCGCTGGAGTTCACGATCGTGCCCGTGCGCATGGCGGCGCAGCGCCCGCCCGTGGCCCTCCTGCCCACCGTGGGCGAGCGGGAGCTTCCCGTGGACCTCAAGGCCCTCGTTGAGCCCTACCTCGACGACGGCGTGGGCGTGGCGCCCGTGGGCCCCGAGTCCGAGCTCCACGGCTTCCTGTATGACCTGGGCGAGCCCTGCGTGGGCGCGTTCACGGACTTCAGCGAGATCGCCGGGCGGCACTGGTGCGCGCTGCTCCTGCGCCCCGACGGCGCCGAGCCTTTCGACGAGCTCGAGCTCGACTTTCTCCGCTCCTTTGCCGCCGACGTGCGCGACATCGCCCGAGGCGTCCTCGCCCGCGTGCAGGACAAGCGCATCTCCCAGGCGCTCCAGATGGGCATGAGAAACGAGCTCCAGGACGTGGAGGGCATCACCGCGCAGGCCGTCTACTCCTCAGCCACCAGGGACGCCTTCGTGGGCGGGGACTTCTACGACCTCATCAAGCTGCCGGACCGGCGCGCCTGCGTGATCATGGGTGACGTCTCGGGCAAGGGCGTGGAGGCCGCCTCTGTCTCGGCCGCCGTCAAGACCGCGCTCGGCGCCTACGCGTGGGAGGGCCTCACCCCGGCCAGCATGGTGCGCTCGCTCAACGACTTCCTCCTAGGCTTCTCGCGCGTGGAGACCTTTGCCACGCTCTTCGTGGGCATCATCGACGTGGGGGAGGGGACGCTCCGGTACTGCTCGGCCGGCCACCCGCCCGCGATCCTCATCCACAGCGGCGAGGAGGAGCTCTCCTTCCTCGACGTGCAGTCCGGCGTGGTGGGCGCCTTCAAGGACCTCTCGTACACGGACGGCACGGTGAGCCTCGCGGCGGGCGACGTCCTGCTCCTCTACACCGACGGCACGACCGAGGCGCGCGACCCCTCGGGGGCCTTCTTCGGCGAGGAGGGCCTGCGCGAGCTCGTCATGCGGGAGTGCGCGCCCGGCAAGACGTTCGACGGCTTCGTGGACCGCCTGCTGGCCGCCGTGGACGCCTTCACGCACCAGAGCCTCGAGGA
>CAZCTE010000193.1:0-3127 GCA_964501395.1 uncultured Atopobium sp. | reverse complement strand
GGGGGACGGCCCCGCCTACACCATCTGCTCTGGATGAAAGACCTCGTCGAAGCGCTCGGGCGAAAGCAGCCCCAAGGACACGCATGCGTCCCTGAGCGACGTCCCCTCCGCGTAGGCCTTCTTGGCCACGCAGGCCGCGTTGTCGTAGCCGATGTGGGGGTTGAGGCAGGTCACAAGCATGAGGGAGCGGTGGAGGTTCTCGTCCATCTTCTTGCGGTTGGCCTTAATGCCGGAGGCGCAGCGCTCGTCAAACGAGAGAATCGCGTCAGAAAGCAGGCGGACGGACTGCAGGTAGTTGTACGCAATCACCGGCATGAAGACGTTGAGCTCGAAGTTGCCCTGCGAGGCGGCCATGCCGATGGCGGCGTCGTTACCCATGACCTGCACGGCCACCATGGTGACGGCCTCGCACTGGGTGGGGTTGACCTTGCCCGGCATGATGGAGCTGCCCGGCTCGTTGGCCGGAATGGTTATCTCGCCCAGGCCCAGGCGCGGCCCGCTCGCGAGCCAGCGCACGTCGTTGGCGATCTTAATCATGTTGGCCGCAAGCCCCTTGACGGCCCCGTGGGAGAACACGAGCGCGTCCTTGCCCGTGAGCGCGCGGAACTTGTTGGGGTCCGTCTCGAAGGGCAGGCCCGTGAGCTCGGCGAGCTCGGCCGCCACCGCCTCGGCAAAGCCCGCGGGCGCATTGAGGCCCGTCCCAACGGCGGTGCCCCCGAGCGCCAGGCGGTAGAGCCCGGGCAGGGCGGCCACGAGTTCCTCGCGCGAGCTCTCGAGAAGCCCACGCCAGCCCGAGACCTCCTGTGGGAAGGAGATGGGCACCGCATCCTGCAGGTGCGTGCGACCGCTCTTGACCACGCCCTCGTTCTCCTCCTCGAGGCGGCGGAACGTGGCCGCGAGCTGGTCGATTGCCGGCAGCAGCCGGTCCGTCACGGCGCGGGCGGCGGCCACGTGCATGGCCGTGGGGAAGGTGTCGTTGGAGGACTGGCTCATGTTCACGGTGTCGTTGGGGTGAAGCGGCCGCTCGAGCGCGATGCCGCGCTCGGCCGCGATCTGGTTGCCCCGGTTGGCCAGGACCTCGTTCATGTTCATGTTGGACTGCGTGCCCGAACCCGTCTGCCACACCACGAGGGGGAAGTCCTCGTCGTGCTCGCCGGCAAGCACCTCGTCGGCGGCGAGGCAGATAAGGTCGCGCTCCGTGGAAGAGAGGCGCCCGAGGCGGCAGTTCGCGCGCGCGGCTGCCTTCTTCACCAGTGCGAACGCGCGGACGATCTCCTCGGGCATGCGCTCCGTGCCAATGGGGAAGTTCTCGTGGCTGCGCTCGGTCTGCGCACCCCAGAGCGCGTCCTCCGGGACGAGCATCTCGCCCATCGAATCGCGCTCCACGCGCCAGCCGACGGGCGCGGCGCTCTCCTTGCGGTCCCTCTCTGCCACGGGCTACTCCTCGGGGTCGCGCTGGTCGGACGCGGTTACGGCATAGGCGGCTCCGGCCTGGGCGGCTCCGGAGCCGGGCGCGGCGGCCTCGGTCGCGGTATCAGCGGGCGCGGATGCGGGTGCGGCCGCGGCGGCCTCGGGCGAGGCGGTACCGGCGGATGCGGCACCGGCGCCGGCTCCGGCGGATGCGGCCTGCGTGCCTGCGTCCTCGGCGTCCTCAACGTCCTCGACCTCGTCGAAATCGTCCCACTCATCGGCCTCGTCCTCCTCGTCCCCCACCTCGAGCAGCTGCAGCCCCGAGGTGATCGCCGAAACCACCTCCGCCTGGTCGCGCGCGACGGCGCCCAGGTCGGCGCGGACACCGCGGAAGCGCGGGCTCTTGGCGCACTCGTCCGCCAGCTGCTTGTTGCTGCGCGCATCCGAGAGGGCGCCCAGCTCGCGCTGGATCTCGTCGAGGTACTCGCTCATCTCCGCGCGCTCGGGCCCCAGCACCTCGCCCAGGCGCTCGGCCACGTAGCGCATCTCCTTGGTGTCGCGGCGCGCCACGTAGACGGCGTCACCGTCGCGCAGGTCAAGGCCAAAGAGGCCCTCGTCCACCGCGCTGAACTCCTCGTCAAAGTGGCGGCGCAGCTCGTCGGCGGTGAGGCCCTCCTCCATGACCCGGGACTTCCAGCCAAAACGCTCCGAGAGCTCGGGCGCCAGCTTGCGAATGGCCTTCTTGGAGTGGCGCTTGCGCATGAGCGCGAGGAGCGACGAGCACTCGAGCGCGCGCTCCTTGGAGCAGGACATGGGCAGGAGGCTGTTCACCCCCAGCTCGCCGCTCTCCACGAGGCCATCCACGGTGTTCGAAAGGATGTCGAGCGCACGCAGCCGCGCGGACGCCACCTGGAGCTCCTTGATCGCACGCTCGCAGCGGCGGTTCTGCTTCTTGGTCTGCCAGGGCGCGAGGAACTGCAGCAGCGAGCGCACGCGCCGCAGGGAGATGCGAAACTCGAGCAGCGCCTCCGGGCTCTCCGGGGCGTCGAGAAACGCGGCAAGGCTCTCGACGAGCTCGTCTGCCGCGTCGGCCACCGCGTCCTCCACCACGGCGAGCTCCTCCCACGAGGAGACCTCCGGGCCGGCCACGTACCAGCGCAGCACCCCCCGGCCGGAGGTGCCGTCGGGAAGGTCGATGGCCGCCGCGGTGCCCTTGTCGAAGGGCGGGCACGTCCCCAGGAAGCGCGCCGCCACGTTGTCCACGAAGGGGGCGTGCCCCACGGCCACGACGCAGGGGAGGTCGCAGGCGTCGAGCTCGGCAAGGAAGCCGGAGACGTCCTGCGCGTAGAGGGACCGGTGGACCTCGATGTCCTCGGCGTCCGTGGCCTGGGCCACGACGTCGGCCGTCTCGAGGGCGCGTACGGCCGGGCTGCTCCAGACGGCGAGGCTGGCGTCGTCGCCGAGAAGCGCGAACGTGCGCGGATACGCGGACCTCAGCGCGCGGGAGCCGGCGGCGGTGAGCCTGCGGTCCATGTCAGAGCCGGAGGCGGCCGCGTCCTCCGGAGCGCCGTGACGAACGAGCACCAGCGTCTTGACCATGAGTCCCCCGTCCCTTATTGCTGCCAGCAATTCATTCACCATAGCATGACGCCGGGCGACGGGGAGGGGTTGGCGGACAACGGGCGGGCGCGGGATTGGCGGGCGGCGATGCCGCAGG
>CAZCTE010000192.1:0-3162 GCA_964501395.1 uncultured Atopobium sp. | reverse complement strand
CAAGGAGCACCCATGCTCGTCTACAACAGCCAGACGCACAAGAAAGAGGAGCTCGTTCCCCTCGAGGAGGGGAAGATTCGGATGTACGTCTGCGGCCCCACCGTCTACGACCAGATCCACATAGGCAACGCGCGCACCTTCCTCGCCTTCGACGTGATTCGCCGCTACCTCATGTACAAGGGGTACCAGGTCACCTTTGCCCAGAACCTCACGGACGTGGACGACAAGATCATCAACCGCGCCAACGAGGAGGGCCGAACCGCGGCCGAGGTGGCCGAGGAGTGCTCCAACGCCTTCATCGAGCAGATGCACCGCTTTGGCGTGCTCGACCCCGACGTGCGCCCGCGCGCCACGCGCGAGATCGAGGCCATGCAGGAGATGATCTCGCTGCTCATAGAGAAGGGCCACGCCTACGCGGTGCCCTCCGGCGACGTCTACTTCTCCGTGCGCTCGGACGCCAGCTACGGCATCCTCTCGGGGCGCGACCTCGACCAGATGCGCGCCGGCGAGCGCGTTGAGGTGAACGACGAGAAGCGCGACCCCTTTGACTTCGCGCTCTGGAAGGCGGCGAAGCCGGGCGAGCCGAGCTGGCCCTCGCCCTGGGGCGACGGCCGCCCCGGCTGGCACACCGAGTGCTGCGCCATGATCCACCGCTACCTGGGCACCCCCATCGACATCCACGGCGGCGGCGCCGACCTCATCTTCCCGCACCACGAGAACGAGACCGCCCAGGCCATGTGCGCCTGGGACGCCGCGCTCGCCAAGACCTGGATGCACACGGGGATGCTGCGCGTGGACGGAGAGAAGATGTCCAAGAGCCTGGGCAACTTCTACACGCTCAAGGAGGTGCTCGACGCCTACCCGGCGGATGCCGTGCGCCTGCTCATGCTGCAGACCCACTACCGCGCCCCGCTGGACTTCTCGTTCGAGCGGCTCGGGGGCGTCACGGGCACGCTCGAGCGCCTGCAGACCTGCGCGCGCAACCTCCGCTGGGCGGCCGAGCGCGCCCCGCAGGACGGGGGGCTCAGCGACCTCGACCGCACGCTCGGTCGCAAGGTCGACGAGGCCCGCGCCGAGTTCTGCGCCCAGATGGACGACGACTTCAACACTGCGGGCGGCCTCGCGGCAATCTTCTCGCTGGTGACGGATGCCAACACCTACCTGGCCGAGGCCGGAGACGACGCCTGCACGGCCGTGACGCTGCGCGCCGCCGACATGCTCTGCGAGCTCGCGGACGTCATGGGCATCGCCCTGCCGCGCACGGCCGAGACCGACGACCTCCCGCTCGAGCTCGTGGGGCTCGCCCAGGAGCACGCGGGCTACGAGGGCACGTCCCCCGCGGAGGCCGCCGAGGCGCTGCTGGCCGCCCGCCAGGAGGCGCGCTCCCAGAGGAACTGGGCCGTGGCGGACGCCATCCGCGACGGCATAACCGCACTCGGCCTCGTGGTCGAGGACACCGCGGCGGGCGCCCGCCTGCGGCACGGGGAGTAGCGCATGGCAAAGAACCAGTCGAGGACGCCCGGCCGCGACGTGCGCGGCGGCAAGGGGCGGGGCGCGCGTCCCGCCCGCCCGTCCTCAGGGCGCGACCGCTCCCAGGGCGGCGCGCGGGATGCGGGGCGAAAGGGCCGTCCGAAGCCCGTGGGCAAGGCTGCTGGCAAAGCCGCTGCCGGCAGGGCGTCCGGGGCCAGGGCCGAGAAGGACCGCGGGGACCTCATCGAGGGCAGGCGGGCCGTCGAGGAGGCCCTCTCCTGCGGCGTCCCCCTGCGCTCCGCCTTCGTGGCCGAGCGCTCGGGCGAGCGCGACCAGGCGCTCGAGCGGCTCGCGGCACGGCTCGAGGAGGAGGGCGTGCCCGTAGAGCGCGTCCCTAGGGCCCGCCTCGACGCGCTCTCGAGCCATGGGGCGCACCAGGGCGTGGTCGTGCGCACGCGGCCCTTCGCCTACGCCTCGCTCTCCGACGTCATTGCGGCGGCGGGGGAGGGCAGCGCCCTCGTGGTGGTGCTCGACCACGTGACCGACCAGGGCAACTTCGGCGCCATCGTGCGCTCCGCCGAGGTGGCGGGCGCCGCGGGCGTGGTGGTTGCCAAGGCGCGCTCGGCCTCCGTGGGGGTGGGCGCGTACAAGACCTCGGCCGGCGCGGTGCTTCACCTGCCCATTGCCCAGGTGCCCAACCTCGCGCGCGCGATCGAGGAGCTCAAGGCCGCGGGCTTCTGGGCCTGCGCGGCCACGGAGCATGCGGAGCAGGACGTCTGGCACGCGCCCCTCGAGGGGCGGCTCGTCCTGGTCATGGGCTCCGAGGGCGAGGGCATCTCCCGCCTCGTTGCCGAGACGTGCGACTTCTCGTGCCGCCTGCCGCAGCGCGGGCGCGTGGAGTCGCTCAACGTGGCCCAGGCAACGACCGTGCTCTGCTACGAGTGGCTGCGGCGCCAGGAGTGCGGGGCGGACGCAGATGCCTGAGCGCGCCGGGCGGGAGCTTCTCGTCGTGGACGGCTACAACGTGATCTACAAGTCTGCCCGCTACCGCGCCCGCATGGACGAGACGGCCGAGGGCGACCCCTTCGAGCAGGCGCGCGACCTGCTCATCGCCGACGTTGCCGCCTACGCGAAGGGGCGCTTCGACCCCGTGGTCGTCTTCGACGCCGCCGGCAACGTCTCCCCTGAGCGGCCCGACCTCTCCAAGGCCGGCGTGCGCGTGATCTTCTCGGCAACGGGGGAGACCGCCGACGAGGTGATTGAGCGCCTGGTCACGGAGGCGCGCCTTGCGCCGCACGCCGTGACGGTGGTGACCTCGGACCGCACGATCCGCGCGACGGTGGGCGGCATCCCCGTGACGCGCGTCTCAAGCGACGTGCTCGTGGCGGACGTGGACTCCCTGGCCCAGGAGTACGAGCGGGAGAACGCCGCCCGCCAGACGCAGCACATGCGCCTGGAGGACCGCATCGATCCCGCCGCCCGCGAGAAGCTCTGGAGGATGCTTCGCGGGTAGGGGCGCTTTTCGCGGGGCGCCCGGCAGGCGGGGGGCCGCCCCGACGACTCGTCCCTAATGACCCGCGCGA
Organism: uncultured Atopobium sp.; assembly: GCA_964501395.1. Classification (GTDB taxonomy): domain Bacteria; phylum Actinomycetota; class Coriobacteriia; order Coriobacteriales; family Atopobiaceae; genus Thermophilibacter. The sequence continues at coordinate 109 of CAZCTE010000192.1, read as the reverse complement.
CGGGTTTCGCTATCATGGTCTCCACGCCGGTATGGCTCAATGGCAGAGCAACGGTTTTGTAAACCGTGGGTTGGGGGTTCGACTCCCTCTACCGGCTCCATACATCCTC
>CAZCTE010000191.1:0-3169 GCA_964501395.1 uncultured Atopobium sp. | reverse complement strand
CGGCCTGCCAGTCCGGCAGCTCGCCGCTCGTCTCGTGCCAGCTCGTGCCCAACGACGAGCGCAAGGAGACCTTCATCTTTGCCGAGGAGCCCTTCACGCTCTCGCCGATGGTCTTTGCCACGGCGGACCCCGACTGCAAGACGCTCGAGGACATGGCGGGCAAGACCGTGTCCAGCAACCCCATCAACTACGAGTACGGCATGCTCGAGGCCTACAACGAGAAGTACCCGGACCAGGCCGTGGTGCTCGAGACCTACCAGAACATCACCACGGCCGACATGTTCCGCATGATCGCCTCCGGGCAGGTGGACGCCTGCCTCTGCTACGACGGGACCTTCGACACGGTGAACGAGGAGACGGGGGCCGGCCTCTACAAGACCGACGTGGTGCTCGTGGAGTCCACCTACCTCATGCTCAACAAGGAGTACACCGAGCTCAGGGACGCGGTCAACGAGGCCGTGGTGGCCCTCAAGGAGGACGGCACGCTCTCGGCGCTCGCCGAGGAGTACCTCGGCAGCGACGTCTTCACCGAGTACGCCGACGTCCTCTCCGACAACGAGCTTCTCCAGTCGTAGGGGGTCCCATGACGACCGGCTACGTCTACACCGTCTCGCTGGACAAGGTCCCGGGCTACATCGTCCAGATCCTCGGCGCCATGCCCATGACGGCCTACCTGCTGCTGTGGTCCCTCGTGCTCTCCATGGTGGTGGGGCTTCTCCTCACGCTCATGCAGCTGCGCGGCGGGCGCGTGCTCTCCGCCATAGCCCACGGCTACATCTCGCTCATGCGCGGCATCCCCTCGCTCGTGATGATCCTGCTGCTCTACATGGGCCTGCCGCAGCTCGTGCCCTCGCTCTCCTCCCTCCCCAGAAGCACCTTCATCCTGGTGGCCATGACGCTCATGAGCTCGCCCAACTTCGGCGAGATGATGCGCTCGAGCTACCTCTCGGTGGAGCACGGCCAGACCGAGGCCGCGCTCTCGGTGGGCATGACCGAGCGCCAGGCGCTCATGCGCGTCGTGCTCCCGCAGGCCGTGGCCACCGCCGTCCCCAACTTCGGCAACAACCTGGTGCAGCTCCTCAAGAACACCGCCCTGGCCTTCTCCATCGGCGTCATGGACCTCATGGGCACGGCCAACGCCATCCAGACGGCGAGCTACGGCTCCACCCGCCTGGAGTCCTACATCGCGGTCGCCCTCATCTACTGGGCGCTCTGCCTGATCATCCAGCTCGTCACCACGGTGGTGGAGCGCCTCTTCTCGCACGGGCGCGCGCCGCAGACGGCCTAGGGAGGCGCGCATGTCCCTCAACATCGACTTCATGGTGGAATCCCTTCCCCAGATCCTGGCCTCCATCCCCATGACCCTGCTCATCGTGGCCATGGCCGCGCCGGTGGGCTGGGTCCTGGGCCTGCTCATCGCCCTCGTGAGAAACGCCCGCGTGCCCGTGCTGAGCCAGATCCTCGCGGTCTTCATCTCGTTCATGCGCTCGGTGCCCATCATCGTGGTGCTCTTTGTGGCCTACTTCTCGGTGCCGCTGCTCATCCAGGGCTACTGCACCTCCATCGGCCTCTCGGTTGACGTCAACGCCGTGCCGGCCGTGGCCTACGCGGCCGTGGCCTTTGCCCTCGACCAGGCGGCCTACTCCTCGGAGGCCTTCCGCTCGGCCATCCTCTCGGTTGACCGCGGCCAGCTCGAGGCCGCCGAGAGCGTGGGCATGACCGGCGTCCAGGCGTATCTCCGCGTGGTGCTGCCGCAGGCCTTCGTGACGGCGCTGCCCAACCTCAACGGCCTCTTCGTGGGTCTGGTCCAGAGCACGTCGCTGGCCTACTACGTGGGCGTCTACGAGATCACGGCCACCTCGACCCTGCTCGCCAACTCCTCGTACTCCTACATCGAGGCCTACCTCCTTGCCACGGTGATCTACGAGGTGCTGAGCTTTGTCATCAACCGCGTCTTCCGCGTGATCGAGCGCCGGGTCTCGCGCTTCCGCGACCGCTCGGCGGGCGTCGGGTCCGGCGAGGGCGCCGCGGCCGATGCCACCGCGGCCGCAGATGCCGCCGCGGTCCCGGAGACCACAGCCGCCGCGGCCTAGCGGCCCCGGCATGAAAGGAGCACATCCCATGGCAGACTACATGGTGGAGCTCAAGGGCATCCACAAGTCGTTCGGAGACAACCACGTGCTGCGCGGCGTGGACATGAGCATCAAGAAGGGCGAGATCGTGGTCATTCTGGGGCCCTCGGGCTCGGGCAAGACCACCTTCCTGCGCACCATCAACTTCCTCGACCCGGCCGACGAGGGGACCGTCACCATCAACGGCTTCACCGTCGACGCCAAGAGCCACCGCAAGAGGGACGTCATCGAGCTGCGCCGCAAGACGGCGATGGTCTTCCAGAACTACAACCTCTTCAAGAACAAGACCATCCTCGGCAACGTGATGGAGGGCCTCGTCACCGTCAAGGGCTACCAGCGCGCGGACGCCGAGAAGGCCTCGCGCGAGGTGCTCGCCAAGGTGGGCCTGGCCGACCGCTGCGACTACTACCCCATCCAGCTCTCCGGCGGCCAGCAGCAGCGCGCCGGCATCGCCCGTGCGCTCATCCTGGACCCGGACGTGATCCTCTTCGACGAGCCCACCTCCGCGCTTGACCCCGAGCTCGTGGGCGAGGTCCTGGCCACCATCAAGAGCGTGGCCCTCACCGGCATCACGATGGTCATCGTCACGCACGAGATCGCCTTCGCGCGCGAGGTGGCCACCCGCGTGGTCTTCATGGAGGGCGGCGTGATCGTGGAGGAGGGCGCGCCCTCTGAGATTCTCGTTCACCCGCGCGAGCCGCGCACGCAGAAGTTCCTCGAGCGCATCACCAACCCGATGGAGATCGTCGACGCGCCCGCGGCCGGGGTCGCCTCGGCGCGGGCCTAGGGGGGCGGTCCCATGTCGTTTGTCACCGCCTCCACGGTCTGGGTGCTCTTTGGCACGGCGCTCGCCGCCCTCATGATCCTGGGCTACACCCTCTTTGACGTGGGCTCCGTGCGCAACAAGAACTCAACCGGCACCGTCGTGCGCCACCTCGTGGTGACCTTCGTCTCGGTGCTGGGCTTCCTCTTCATGGGCTTTGGCCTCTTCTTCGGCGGCTCGGGCGGCTTCTTCGGGGTGCTCGACTTCTTCACCC
>CAZCTE010000190.1:0-3175 GCA_964501395.1 uncultured Atopobium sp. | reverse complement strand
GCGCGCTTCTCGCCCCCCGCAGCACCGCTTGACGAGCCGACACCAGAGAAAGGCCAGCCTTGGCAGACGATAAGAACACCACCACGCCCGAGACCCCCGGCGAGCTGCCCGAGGACCTGCGGCGCCTGCTCGACCGCGCCCAGGCCTCAGACGAGGGCGAGGACGTCTACGACCCCGACGAGGAGTCTGAGGACGCGGACGACGACGATGACGGCGAGCTCGAGGAGGAGTTCGGCGAGGCCGGCCGCGGCGAGGACGCGGGCGAGACCGACGAGAACGGCGGGGCCCTCCAGATCTCCGAGTTCGGGCACGAGATGCGCCAGAGCTTCATCGAGTACTCGATGTCGGTCATCACGGCGCGCGCCCTGCCGGACGTGCGCGACGGCCTGAAGCCGGTCCACCGCCGCATCCTGTACGCCATGAACGAGTCGGGCATCTTCCCCAACCGCCCGCACAAGAAGTCGGCCTGGACGGTCGGCGAGGTCATCGGCAAGTACCACCCGCATGGTGACTCGGCCGTCTACGAGACCATGGTCCGCCTCGCCCAGTGGTTCTCCATGCGCGTGCCCCTCATCGACGGCCACGGCAACTTCGGCAACATCGACGGCGACTCCGCGGCGGCCATGCGCTACACCGAGAGCCGCCTGGCCAAGCCCGCCATGGAGCTCCTGCGCGACCTCCAGAAGGACACCGTCGACTGGCAGCCCAACTACGACGAGTCCCTCCAGGAGCCGCAGGTCCTGCCCTCGCGCTTCCCCAACCTGCTGGTCAACGGCTCCTCGGGCATCGCCGTGGGCATGGCCACCAACATCCCGCCCCACAACCTGGGCGAGGCCGTCGAGGCCACCTGCATGCTCATCGACGACCCGGACGCCTCGGTCGACGACCTCATGACCGTCATGCCCGGCCCCGACTTCCCCACGGGCGCCGTCATCATGGGCACCGACGGCATCCGCGAGGCCTACGAGACCGGCCGCGGCTCCATCACCGTGCGCGCCAAGGCCCACGTTGAGTCCACCAAGACCGGGCGCAACCGCCTCGTCTTCACCGAGATCCCCTACCAGGTGAACAAGGGCACCCTCCAGGAGAAGATCGCCCAGCTCGTCAACGAGAAGCGCATCGAGGGCATCTCGGACCTGCGCGACGAGTCCAACCAGAAGGGCATTCGCCTCGTCATCGAGCTCAAGAAGGACGTCATCCCGCAGGTCGTCCTCAACAACCTCTACAAGTACACGCAGCTCCAGACCACCTTTGGCGTGAACAACCTCGCCCTGGTGGACGGCGTGCCCAAGCTCCTCTCGCTGCGCGAGATGCTCCAGCACTACATCGACCACCAGGTCGAGGTGGTTACGAGACGCACGCGCTTCGACCTCAGGAAGGCCCAGGCCCGCGCCCACATCCTCGAGGGCTACCTCATGGCCCTCGACCACATCGACGAGGTCATCCACATCATCCGCTCGTCCCGCACGGACGCCGAGGCCTCCGAGCGCCTCATCGAGCGCTTCGGCTTCTCCACCGAGCAGACCACGGCCATCCTCGAGATGCGCCTGCGCCGCCTCACCGGCCTCTCCCGCGAGCAGATCGAGGAGGAGCTGGGCGGCCTCCGCCAGGCCATCGCCTACTATGAGGACCTTCTCGCCAACCCCGACAAGATCCTCGCCGTCATCAAGGACGAGATGCGCGAGGTGAGCCGCAAGCTCTCCGACAAGCGCCGCACGGAGATCTCCGCCGAGGGCACCCGCGAGCTCAACGTCGAGGACCTCATCGCCGACGAGGACATGGTCATCACCGTGACGCACGCCGGCTACGTCAAGCGCACGCCGGTGGCCACGTACCGCTCGCAGAAGCGCGGCGGCAAGGGCGTCCAGGGCGTGAACCTCAAGGACGGCGACTTCGTCGAGGACGTCTTTGTGGCGTCCACCCACGACTACGTGCTGTTCTTCTCCAACCAGGGCAAGGTGTACCGCCTCAAGGTCCACGAGCTGCCCATCGCGCAGCGCTCGGCGCGCGGCACCGCCATGGTGAACCTCGTGCCCTTCTCGGAGGGCGAGCACGCCACGGCCGTGATCACCTGCCGCTCGTTCCCCGAGGACGAGTACCTGCTCTTTGCCACCCGCGACGGCGTGGTCAAGAAGACCGCCATGAGCGCCTACGACCGCACCCGCCGAGACGGCATCATCGCCATCAAGCTCAAGAGCGGCGACGAGCTGGTCAACGTGCGCCGCGTGCGCAGCGGCGAGAAGGTCATGCTGGTCTCCACGGACGGCAAGGCCATCCTCTTCCCCGAGACCGAGGTCCGGCCGATGGGCCGCGACACCTCCGGCGTGCGCGGCATCACGCTCAAGGGCGACGCCAAGATGCTGGGCATGGAGATCACCAACGGCAACGGCGACCTCTTCGTCATCACCGAGAAGGGCTACGGCAAGCGCACGCCCATCTCCGAGTACCCCGAGCACAAGCGCGGCGGCCAGGGCGTCTACACCATCGCCATGACCGCCAAGAAGGGCAGCCTCGCGTCCTGCCGCGTGGTGGGGCCGCAGCACGAGCTCATGATCGTGTCCGAGGAGGGCATCATCATCCGCGTGCGGGTGCGCGACATCTCCAGGCTCGGCAGGTCCACGCAGGGCGTGAAGGTCATGAACCTCGTCGAGGGAGACCGCGTGAGCGCCGTGGCGCGCATGGTGGCCGGCAGGAAGAAGGTCGAGCCCAAGGACGAGAACCAGGGCGTGCTCGACCTCGCGGGCGCCGGGGCGCGTGACGCGGACGAGCCCGAGTCCGTGGACATCGGCGGCGACGAGGAGATCGACGACGCGCTGCTGGACGAGGAGGAGTAGCGGGTTCCGATGAACTTGGCGGCGGGCCGGGCGCGCTGGTGCGCCCGGCCCGTTTTTCCTGTCGCAGGGCCCGCAGCCGTGGCCCCGGCCTGAGCGCCGTCCGAGGCCGCCGCACCCTGACTCACAGCCGCCGACCCACACTGCCGGCCGCGGTCGCAAAACCCACACCGCCGCCCTACACCGTTGGCCGCGGTCGCAACCCATACCGCCGCCTACACCGCCGGTCCATATCGTCAACCCACAACCGCAAAAGCCAGACTTCGTTCGGCGTTTGCCCAGTTGGCGCTAATAGAACTATGACTTATGCGGTTGTGGGCCCCGAAGCTGTGAAATTCCGGGGT